>DASWZM010000402.1:0-26718 GCA_036404455.1 Occallatibacter sp.
GGCGGTAGAACGGCAGTTGAACGCGACGCGCAGGAAGCCGCCCTTCTGGAAGGCGTAGCTGATGCCGTCGTCGAGGTAGAGGCTGCCACCACAGTCCTTTCCGGGCTGGGCCGGCGGGTAAACTCGCAAGGTCAAAGGGCCCTGCGGCTTTTCGCCGGTGCTCTGGACCAGAGGCTGCTCGGGAACGATGACGCCGGAGCGGACGAAGACGGGGAGAGTGTCGAGGCTGCGGTGAATGCGGACCTCGGGCTGGGTTGCAGTGTCGTTTCCGATGGTCTTTCTGTCGGCACTTCCGGTTACGCGGGCACCGGTCCAGTAGTCGTACCAGCCGACGGGCGGCAGGTTCACCGAGAAGTCGTCCAACTCGTCCGGATAGGGGCTCTGGGCGACGAGCAGGCCGGGGCCCAGCAGGAAGGCGTTGCCGGTGGCGAGGTCGAGGGGACTGCCGTCGGGAGTGGCAGTGGGGAATTCGAGGAAGAGCGGGCGCATGATGGGCAGGCCGGTGCGGCTCATCTCCTCGGCGGTGGTGTAGATGTAGGGCAGCAGGCGGTAGCGTTCTTCAATGTACCGCCGGCGCAGGTCGAGATCCTCCTGGGTACCGTCTTCCCAAGGCTCCTGGGGGTTGGTGCCGGTGGCGGTATGGTCGCGGTCAATGGGTTGGAAGGCGGCGACCTCGAACCAGCGCGTGAGCAGCTCAGGCTGCGGCGAACCGGCATAGCCTCCCACGTCGGCGCCGCTCATGGCGAATCCGCTCAGCCCGAGGTTGATCAGCTGCGGAGTGGTCTGGCGGAGATGGTTCCAGGAGCTGGAGTTGTCTCCCGTCCAGGTGGCCGCGAAGCGCTGTCCGCCGGCGTAACTGGCGCGGGTCATCACGAAAGGCCGCGTGTCGGGAGCGATCTTCAGCAGCCCTTCAAAGGTGCCTCGGCTGTTCTGCATGCCGTAGATGTTGTGAACCTCCAGGTGGCTGGCAACGCGAGGTGCGAATCCCGGCTCCTCAATGCGGTGCTGGACGTCGTCGGGCATGGTCTTCGACGGAACCTCGAAGATGGCCGGCTCGTTCATGTCGTTCCAGAAACCGGCGACACCTTTGCCGAGGAAATCCGTGTAGAGCGTGCCCCACCAGTCGCGCGAGGCCTTTTGGGTGAAGTCAGGGAAAACGGATTTTCCGGGCCAGACTACGCCCACGTAGGTCGAACCGTCGGGATTTTTGACGAAGTGGTCGCCGGCCACGCCTTCGTCGTAGGGTTTGTAACCGATGCCTGGCTGGGCGGCAATGTGCAGGTCGGTAATGACGACGGTGTGCAGATGCTCGGCCTTCAGGTCCTGGATCATCTGGTCGAAATGGGGAAAACACTCCGGGTCCACGGTGAAGGGGCGGTTCTGGAGCTGGTAAGCAATGTCCAGCCAGATGACGTCGGCTGGAATGCGCTCGCTGCGCAGCCGGGAGGCGATGCGGCGGACTTCAGACTCAGGATAGTAGCTGTATCGGGACTGCTGGTAGCCGAGCGACCAGAGCGGGGGCAGCGGCGTGGTTCCGACGAGCCAGGCCCAGGTCTGGAGTACGGATTTTGGTTCCGGGCCGTAGAGGATGTAGTAGTCGAGCGGGCCGCCTTCGGAGCCGAAGGAGTAGCCGTCCCGGTACTCCTTGTTGAAGTCGAAGCTGGCGCGCCAGGTGTTGTCGAGGAATGTGGCGGCGGCGATGCCCCTGCGGAAGGTGATGAAGAAGGGGATCGATTTATAGAGGGGGTCAGTGGATTCCTGCCAGCCGTAGGCGTCGATGTTCCAGTCGCTGAAGGCTTCATTGCGGCGGTCGAGGGGGCCGGGCTTGTCGCCGAGGCCGAAGTAGTGCTCGTCGGCGGGCGACTTGCGGAATATGCGGAAGGACTGGCCGTGATACTCGACCGGCCGCCCAGGGAGATCCTGGGCGATGACGTGGCCGTCGAGGTCGGAGACGGTCAGCTCGAGAGGGTCCTTGTGGATGGCGACCTGGAGTTTGGCAGTCTTGAAACCCACGGCAGTGGCGTTGGACTGCGGGGTTACGGCTACCGATGCGGTGCGCGCGGAGGACAGAACGGCCCAGGAGGCGTCTTCAGGGAGCAGGCCGGCCGAGCCAATGCGCACGCGGAGCACGTCATCGCGCAGGGCGGTTATCTGCATCACGGCCGCGCCGCAGCGGATTTCAATTCCGTTGGAGATTGCCCTGGAAGCGGTAACCCGGTCCAGCCGGATGAAGCCTGCTTTCTGTTGGGCTTCGGCGGTGCTATTCGCCTGTGTCGTTGCGATTAGAAAAAGAAAACCAAACACAACAAACAGAAAACGGGGAACCCTGGGCACTGAGCACCTCATGGGAGCCAATTGTCGAATGCCAAGAAGGATAATCTACAAGATCGGCAAAGGGAAACGCGTCGCCTTGACGAACCGCTCCGGTGGTATACTCGCAGGGTTGGGCGCGTGTCCGCGCCGGCATTTTCGACGATCGCCGAGGTTCCCATGTCCGGCCATTCAAAGTGGGCCACAATCAAGCACAAGAAGGGCGCGCTGGACGCCAAGCGCGGCAAGATATTCACCCGTATCATCAAGGAAATCAGCATCGCGGCCAAGGGAGGCGGCGATCCTGACGGCAACCCCCGGCTGCGCACCGCGATTCTGGCAGCCAAAGCGGAAAACATGCCGCAGGAGAACATCAAGCGCGCCATCCAGCGGGGCACCGGCGAACTGGAAGGCGTGAACTATGAAGAGATCAAGTTCGAGGGCTATGGGCCCGGCGGCGTGGCCATCATTGTGGATGTGACGACGGATAACCGCAACCGCGCGGTGAGCGAGATCCGCCACGCCTTCGCAAAGAATGGCGGGAACCTGGGCGAGAGCGGGTCAGTGCGATTCCTGTTCGCGAAGAAAGGGCTCATCGCGGTGGAGAAGTCGGCGGCCACGGAAGATCAACTCATGGAAATCGTGCTGGAGCACGGAGGCGAAGACCTGAAAGACGAAGGCGATACCTGGGAGATCATTACCGAACCGGCCGCGCATGAGGCGGTTGCCGCGGCGGTGAAGGCTGCCGGGATTCCCACGGTGATGAGCGAGGTGACGATGGTGGCGTCGACATATACCAAGCTCGAAGGCAATACGGCGAGCCAGATGATCCGTCTACTGGAGGCGCTGGAAGATTGCGACGACACGCAAAACGTCTACTCGAACTTCGATATGGACGCTGAGCAGATGGAACACGCGGCGGGTTGATTGGCAGTCTTTTGGGCATTGAAGAGGCCGCCGGTTGTGGCGGCCTTTTTGTGGGATGGAAAGAATAGGGATTTGAGGGAAGGGAAAGAACATTGACCCGAAGTGGAAGGTTTCTGTTGTTTTTTTTGATGGTGGTGCCGATGATTTGCCCCGCTGAAACACCGGACGGCGCCGCCGCGGGCGGACCTGACGGCGGGGATAACCCAGTGGCCCAGGTTCGCAAGAACAAGAGCTGGGAGTTTGGGCCGTTTGTCAACGGCGGTATGGGCCTGGGAAACCGCGATAATTTCGGGTTTCTTTCGGCCGGTATCCAGGGGGGCAAGGCGTTGACGCCGGTTCTTCATGCAGGGATCTTGAGCGGCCAGTTCGAGTTGGGCGTCAACATCATGCCGCTTTGGCAGGCGTATACGCCGGCGCCGCATGATCAGACCTTTCTCTATCCGGGAGGGGGCTCATTTGTGGGGCCCGATGGCGGCGGGATCTACACGGGCGTGAGTATGACGCCGGTAATCTTTCGCTGGAACTTCGTCACCCGCTCCCGGCGCTTTCAGCCGTGGTTCCAGGGCGCGGGCGGGGTGATTTACACCACCCACAAGTTTCCACCGGATCAACTGGTTCCGCATGGAACTCCGGGCGGGACTTCGGTGTTCAACTTTTCGCCGCAGGGTGGGGCTGGGTTTCACTACTTCCTCCGTTCCAAGCGTTCGATCGACGTTGGAGTGAACGGCGTGCACATCTCTTCGGCCTCCCTGGGCGACCGCAACCCCGGCATTAATGGCAGTATTCAGGTGCAGGTGGGTTACACGTTTTGGAAGTAGGAACCAGGGGCAGAGCGGAGCGAGTAGGGAATGAGCGATCCAGTTGTGGAGTGCGTACCGAACTTCTCCGAGGGCACGGATGCCCGGCGGGTCGAGGCGATTGTGTCTGCGATGCGCGTGGAGGGGGTGCGGCTGCTGGACTGGTCGATGGATGCGGACCACAACCGGTCGGTGGTGACCATTGCCGGAGAGCCAGCGGCGGTGGTGGAGGCGGCGGTTCGCGGGGCCGGGAAGGCTGTGGAGTTGATCGACCTGACGCGCCAGCAGGGGGTTCATCCGCGGATCGGCGCGGCGGACGTGATTCCGTTCGTGCCAATCTCCGGCATCAAGCTGGAGCAATGTGCGCTGCTGGCCCGGCAGGCCGGCCTCGAAATCTGGCGGCGCTTCGGCGTGCCGGTGTTTTTCTACGAGGCGGCTGCCGCACGGCCGGATCGGGCCAACCTGGACGAGGTGCGGCGGGGACAGTTTGAGGGATTGAGAGACGCGGTGCGGAAGGAATCGGCACGCCGGCCCGACCTTGGCGGCCCGGGGTTGCATCCAACCGCGGGGGCCTGCGCGGTGGGAGCGCGCAAGTTCCTGGTGGCGTACAACATCTATTTCGATTCCACAGACGTTTCCATGGTAAGGGCAATTGCTCGCGAGATTCGCGCCGATTCCGGTGGTCTGAAGGGCGTGAAGGCCATGGGTGTTCTGGCTCATGGGCGGGCACAGCTCTCGATGAACATCACGGACTTTGCGGTGACGCCGATTTCACAGGTTTATCGTGCGGTCTCAAGCCTGGCGCTCAAGCACAAGGTTGCGCTGGTCAAGGGCGAGGTGATCGGCCTGCTTCCCGAGGCTGCCTGTGAGCGGGAGAGCGAATGGATGCGTCAGTTGATTGAGTTTGATCCACAGACCAAGATTCTGGAGCGCCGGCTGGGAGCTCCACTGGCCTGGCCGGGAGAGGAATAGCCGATCTGAGCGAACAGCGCGATCGCCAATGTCAAGACGCCCGGCAGGTAGAATATCAATGTAGGGATTGGAAATCCTGTCGAGTTCCGAGGCAGGAAGAGGCTAAGGAGTTGCAGGTGAGTCCCATGGAACCGATGCAAGAACGGGGTATATCCCGGAGGATGGAATTGTTGAAGGCTTTCAAAAGGATTTTGATTGCTCCCGTGCTGCTGGCGGCGGCTACCCTGGCTCCGGCGGCGCAGTTGTCCACCGATGCCCGCACGGCCGTTCCGCATGAAGTGCAACAGCTGGTCGTGATCGATTACCGGGCGATGCAGAACTCGACCGCGGCGATGGATCTGCGCGAGCGCGTGATGCCGCCCGAGCTCAAGGAGTTCGACGAGGCGCTGCGCAAATCCGGATTGAATGACAACCACGACGTGGAACAACTGGCCTTTGCCCTGTTCCGGCCCTCGGCGACGAGCGAAGGACTGGTGACAGTGGGCATCGCCCAGGGGCAGTTTGACACGCAGGGCATTCTGGCCAACTTCCGCAAGCAGAAGATCAAGCCCACACTGGTGCGCACGAACAAGGTGTATCCGCTGGCCAAGACCGGGATGGTGCTTTGCTTTGTGGATCCGTCGACCATGGTCTTCGGCGGGAAAGATGCGGTGGAAAAGGCTCTCGATGCGCGCGATGGAGTCGGTCCCAGCCTGCTGACGAACGGGCCCATGATGGATGCGATGAAGACCGTGGACTCGGAGCCGCTGTGGAGCATTCTCGACGAAAAGGGCACTCAGACGATGATGCGCCAGGTGCTGGGCGAGGCCGGTGCGGTAACCGACTTCGAGACCGTGCGCAAGCGGCTGCTGGGCTCCTGGTACGGGATGGACTTTCAGCACGGAGTCAAGTTCGACCTGACCATTTCCACGGGCGACTCGTTTGCCGCAGCGACAATCTCTTCGCTGCTGACCGCAGCGGTGCTGGTTCGCAAGATGAGCGGCTCGGACGCGGAGAAGCAGGCGTTGAGCGCGACCAACATCGCCTCGGACGCGGGGCGGATGTCGATCCACTTTGCCACCACCGACGCGGATTTCAACAATCTGTTGCACTCGCCGCTGTTCCAGAGCATGGTGCGCTGAGGGGGGATTCGCTCGACCGGTTCTCCAATCCTCCAGTCTTTGCGGAGGTGATTTCGCGGCGTGGCAGTTCAAAAAACCGCTTTGAGGGCGGAGGAGCAGGCGGTCCGGCGAATGCAGTTTGGGATCGGCCCACGCCGCATACAGTGGAACGCAGAACTGGTCATGCCGTCCTGGCGACGGTGGCTTCCGAGAGCCGGTTGTCCTCAGGTTGGCCGGCGGCGGGGTTCGATGCATTGCCGCTGCACACCTGGTTGCGGCCGCTGCGTTTGGCTTTGTAGAGAGCCTCGTCGGCAAGTTCGATCAGATTTGCAGAGTGCTGTCCGAAGCTGGGCACCAAGGTGGCGCAGCCCGCCGATAGGGTCATGATCCCAAGGGGACTGCCAGGGTGGGGGAGTCTGCGGCTGCGCAGGGCTTCACAGATCTCGTTGGCAACCTGGATAGCGCCTTCGCTGTCAGTATTGGGCAGGACAACAGCAAACTCCTCGCCGCCGAAGCGGGCTACGAGGTCACCGGGCCGCACCACCACATCCAACGCTGCTTCGGCAATCTGCTTGAGACAACGGTCGCCGCGCGGGTGCCCGTAGGTATCGTTGTAGGCCTTGAACAGGTCGGCATCGATCATCAAGAGGGATATGGGTTTGCGGTCGCGCAGGCCCCGGCGCCACTCGTCGGCGAAGACCTGATCGAAGCGGCGGCGGTTGGCCAACCCGGTGAGCGTATCTGTCGCGGCCAGAGCCTCGACGGCATTGTAGGCATCCTGGAGCTGCTTTTCGGCGAGCTTGCGCTCGGAGATGTCGCGCACAATGTTCAGCGTGCCCGAGGAGATACCCGTGACCGGGTCACGCAGGGTTTTCAGGCTGGCCTCCACCCAGATATAGTGCCCGTTTCGTTTGCGCACACGATATTCGGTCATAGCGCCCTCGGCGCCGGCGCGAAGCTCGCTCACTGCCCTGTGAATCTCCGCCTGATCTTCGGGATGGACTATGCCCTGTCCCCCTCCCTGTTCCCTCATTTCTTCCGGACTCCATCCGATCATCCTCTCCATGGCTGGAGAGACATAGCTGGCGTACCCGTCGAAATCGACGATGAGGATGGCGTCGCGGGAGTTCTCGGTGACAAGGTTGTGCAGGGCGACGATTTCCTGTAGCCGGCGCGCCGTAGCCTTCTGGTTTTCGATTATTACCGAGGCTGCAAAGATGAAGAGCATGCCGAAGGCAACAAAGAGTTGCAACAGGATGCTTGGCTCGATCGGGGAGGCGGATCGCATCCATGCAAACGGGCCAAGATTGTGGATGGTGTACCAGCTTCCGACCGCGGCGATGAAAAGCGCGCCCAGCGCCGCCCATGACAGCCCCAGAAAGAACAGAACGAGGCCCAGGAGAGGATAGACGAGGAAGATCAACGGCAGCTTGCCTTGTGCGAAGGAAGCGACAGTGACGGCGGCAAACAAGCCAAGACAAATCGCATGCCGTCTCCAGCTTGCCGTGCTTCTGAAGCCGGTTTGAAAGATGGCCACGCAGGCCGGAGTGGCGATGGCGATGCCCAGAGTGTCGGCAGCAGACCATTGGAGAAATGCGGCTAACGGATCCTTGTGCAGCCAGTGGGCTGAGAATAAAGCGTAGAAGACGCCAGCTATCAGCGGGCCGGCCAGTACGCCATAGGCGAAAAAGCGGAGCAGATATGCGGGATCGGTAAAGCGCAGAGGCACCACGGATCGGCGGCGCAACAGGAGGGCGCAGATGAGGACTTCGATCAGATTCAGCACCGTCAGAACCAGGTTGGTCTGCCAATGTGGTTCGACGAGGATGCCACCGGCGAACTGGGCCGCAAAGCCGGCAGCCAGGTAGGCGGCCCAGCGCCTGCGAGCGGCCAACAGGAGGAAGGCGAGCAGAACTCCATTTGCCACCCAGATCAGGTTGGTTTCCGGTGCGAAGCCGACGAATACTGTGGCCAAGGCGACAAGGAGAAAGCATCCCGCCAGGCGAACGGCAAACGCGTGTTTCCGCAGCCACGGCGCCGAACGCGAAACCGGGGAACAGCCGCTCGACGATGCAGGCTTTCGGCGCACCTCCGCCCTCCTGGTTTTCTTATCGGTAGGATGGGGGAAAGAGAACAGCCGGAAAGAGTCGTTTTGTCGTTGATTCGTATGACCTTGGAGTAAAACGAAAGGTTCGCGTCAGGGTTGCGGAGTCAGTTCGGGATGAAATTCGGCTTTGCCGCCGGGGAGCAGCACGATCTGCAGCCGGCCCTCCTGGCGCTCAGCCACCGAGGGCCCGTCGATTTGAGCCTGGCGGCCATCGGCGGCCGTGTACTGAACCTTGAGAGGACCGCTGCCGCGCAACTGGATGCGATAGTGGAAGACTTCGCCGGCAGCCAGGGTGTTGGCTCCAAAGCTTGCGCTTGGATAGTCGACCTCGAGGAGTTGAATCGGAGCTCCGGTGCGGTTCTCGACCGTGGCGTCGATGTGATAGGAGTGGCATCCAGCGGCCGCTATCAACGCCGAAAGCGCGATTGCGGAAATCCCTCTGCGAATCCCGGTTCCAATTGCGGCGCGGTCGATCATTCCTGGCTCCCATTCTGGTCCGGTGTGCTTTCCGGTGGGACCTGGGCGGCAAGCTTCTTTTCTATGCGGTCTATGCGTTTGAGCAGTTCCGGCAGGCGCTGAAAGATGGTGACTGCGCGCAGCCAGACGCGGTTGTCGAAACCGGGCGAGCCGGAGATCATCTTTCCCGGCGGCACATCGTGGGAAACGGCGGACTGGGCGGTGAGGATGACGCCGTCGCCCACGGTGCAGTGGCCGGCTATGCCGGTCTGGCCGGCGAGAATGACATTGTTGCCGATAAGCGAAGAGCCGGCGAGACCTGTCTGGGCGCACAGGAGCGTGTTTTCTCCTACACGGGAGCCGTGGCCGACCTGAACCAGATTATCGACTTTCGTCCCGTCGCCGATTTCCGTGGCGCCGACGGTGGCTCGGTCGATGCAGGCGTTGGCCTGGACATCTACCTGGCTGCCCAAGCGCACCGGTCCGGATTGCGGGATCTTTTCCCAGTGGCCGGATTCGTTTTTGGCGAAGCCAAAGCCGTCGGAGCCGACGATGGCGCCGTTTTCGAGGGTCACGTGGTCGCCGAGGATGCAGTTTTCGCGCACCACGGCGTGGGCGTGGGCAAAGAGGTGGGTACCGGCCTGAACTCCAGGGTAAAGCACGACGTGGGGCAGCAGCGTGGCGTGTGCTCCCAGCCGAACCTGCGGGCCGACAACGACATAAGCGCCGATGTGCGAGTGTTCGCCGATCTCGGCCGTGGGGTCAATGACGGCGGTGGGATGAATGCCGGGAGAGTAGGCGGGGGGCTGGTAGAAAAAGGCCAGGGCGCGGGAGAAGGCCAGATATGGGTTCTTGACGCGGAGGGTGGCTGTGGCAATCTCCTGAAACTCAGGCTCGACCAGCACGGCGGCGGCCCGGGTCTTGCGCGCCAGTCCGGTGTAGCGGGGATTGGCCACAAAGGTTACATCCGTGGGGCCGGCTTCCTCAATCCCTTTCACACCTGTGACTTCCAGCTCCGCGTCACCGCGCAACCCGGCGCCCAGCCTGCTTGCCAACTCGCCTAGCTTCATCAACCAGATTGTACCGGAAGGCGAGCAGTTTACGATGTGCCCGTCTCCCTGGGAAACAGTTCAGGCTGGTCAGCGGGCGGGCGGACAGGGCCGGTGCGCTTGCGGCCGGCTGCGCCGATCAGGCTGACTACCTCGAGGGTCTGGATGGCCTGGCGGGGGACGTAGATCCTCTGGGTATTCGAGCGCGTGTCGGGCGGTGTGAGCAGGAGGCCGGCGCCCTCGACCAGGGAGCGGTCGTTGGCGGCGAGACCTTCGAGCTCTTCGCCGTCGGTGAGGGTCATGCGCAGCCAGAGGCCGGCGGTGCGGGGACGGATGGAGAAGCGTTTGTGGAGGAGCCGTTCCGGATTGGCCTGGTCAATTGCAGGGGAGGAGGCCGGTAAGTCGCGCACATAGCAGACCCATTTGACCTGGTCCCAGGCGATGCGCAGCACCTTTCCGGTGAGGTCCAGGAGCTCCAGTTCGGGCGCGTCCTGGCCAAAAGCGGCTGCCGCATAGCCGGCGCACCAGTCCCGAGAGAACTTGCGTACGATCACGGGTTTGCGGAGGGAGGCCATCGCTCTGGATTGTCGCACGAACCGGGGCCGCCGCGTCCGCCGCGGCGGATTCGTCCGTGGAGGGCGCGCTGCGGGCTGCGACGGGGAAAAGGTGCAAATCTGGTGCAACAAGGTCTAGCCAATCTGCCCAGGTTGTGTTAATGTACTGCTTTGCCGCATCTACCGGTTGAGCTGTAAGAGTAACAGCATCAGGCACTTGGAGTGGATTACCGGGCAGAGGCCGGAGACGGCGGAAACAGTGAACGGAATGCCAGACTACGTGTATCTTTTGGAAAACCGGCTGTCGGCCGACCAGCAGAACGCTCTTCGCCAGTTGCGCGAAGCAGTTCGAGAAGCTGGAATGATCCTGTTCCTGACCGGGGATGCGGTGCGCGATCTGACCAGCGGCCATGCGGTGCGCGAACTTGAAGTATCGGTTCATGGAAATGCGCTTAATCTAAAGAAAATAGCAGAGAAACTTGGCGGAAATGTGTGGGGAGAAAGCGCGGCGTTCCACACCTTGTACCTGTGTTTTCCGGGAACCGTGCGGGTGGACGTGATCAGCACCCAGCGCGTCGAATACCCCAAGCCGGGCAAGGCGGTTTATCAACCGGCTTCCATCCAGGAAGATCTGCGGCGGCGGGACTTTACCGTCAACGCCATGGCCATCTCTCTGAACGAGGGGTCGTTCGGGCTTTTGATGGACCCGTTGAACGGGGCAGCAGACATCGAGGCGCGGACGTTGCGACTGGTGTCAAATTATGGATTTCTTGAGGAGCCGTCGCTGTTGATTCGCGCCACGCGATACATGACGCGGCTGGGTTGGGGCCTGGACCCCAAGACCCGGACACGGTTTGAGAATGCCAAGGGCGAAGGAGTGATCGAACATCTGTCGGATGAGGCGCGGAGCCGGGAATTGGAGCAGATTGGACACGAAGAAGAGGGGCTGAAGGTGCTGCGCGCGCTGGAGGACGAGGGCTGGATGAAGTTTCTGTTCCCGGCGTGGACCGCGGCCAAGGCCGACGAAGAGAAACTGAAGACGCTCCACGATCTGGCGGTTGAGCTGCTTGTGCAGGGAGTGCATGTGGATGTTTCCGCTGCACAGATGCAGCTGCTGACGGCCAAATTGGCGCCAAAGGACCTGGCGGCACTCAAGAAGCTGATGTTGCGGCCAGGGTTTGTGGAGGAGTGGAACAGCCTGGACGCTATGGCAGCGAAATTTGCCAAGGTGCTCTTGTCAAAGGAGAATTCTACCCCTTCGGCAAGCTTCAAGCTTTTCACCAGCTATGATCCGGAAGCGATTCTCTGGCTGGAATTTACGAGTAAGGACCCGGTCGTTCAGGAGCGCTTCAATCAATTCCTGAAGGTATGGCCTGAGGCCCGTCAGCGCATCCCGCACGCGGTGATGCAAGAGATGCGCATCACGCCGGAGCTGGCTGCGTACCGGGAGATTGTGCAGGCGGTTTTTCTGGAGCTGATTGACGGCCGGTTAAGTTCGGCGGAGGAGATTCGGGCATTCCTGGAGCCGCATTCGCCGCCTGCTCCGCCGCCGCAGGTGAGCATCAAGAGACCGCGCGTCAAGCGCGGCGCCGAGGCCAAGCTGAAGGAACGGTCCTACGATGACGACGAGGACACTGTAGACGTTTTGGACGAGGACGAGGATCTGGACGATCTTGGCGGCGATGAGGACGAGACTGAGCTGGGCATGGGCCTGAATTTGCCGAAGGTGGATCTTGAGCCGGAGATCGCAGACGATTTGGAACCCGTGGAAGATGAACTGGATGTTGAGGAACTCGAGCCAATTCCCGCTGCAGGGAAGCGGGCATCCGAAGCGGCTGCCCAGACGAAGCTGTTAACGGAGGCTCCCGGCGTCAAGCAGGTTGTACCGGCCCCGGTTGCGGCCAAAGCAAGCAAGGAGGAAGAATCTGTGTCTGCATCACCCGATGCCGCGAAGACTGCGGCCAAACCCAAAGTCAAATCCGCGGAGGATTCGGTGAAGCCACCGGCGAAAGCTCCGGATCATTCGGTCAAACCTCCGCAAGTTGAGGTGCAGGATCTTCCGGTCAAGCCTCCGCAAGTTGAGGCGCGGGATCTTCCGGTCAAGCCTCCACAAGTTGAGGCGCAGGATCTTTCGGTCAAGCCTCCACAAGTGAAGGCGCAGGCCCTCTCGGTCAAGCCTCCGCAAGTGAAGGCGCGGACCCGTTCAGTCAAGCCTCCACAAGTGAAGGCGCGGACCCGTTCAGTCAAGCCGCCGCAGGTGAAGGGCCGGGCTCTTTCGGTCAAGCCGTCACAAGGCAAGGCTCCGGTCAAGGCGCTGGCGGTGAAGGCCGCGGGAGTGAAAGGAAAGCCGGCAAAGGCTGCGAAGCCCGCGGCGAAAAAGCCCGCTCCCAAGCCGGTAAAGAAGCGGTAGGCAATCCGCCAGACCTGCTCCTCCGTGATATCTTCAGTGCATTCCCGGAGGATTCCCTGTGGTCAATCTGCTTTCCCGCGCACTCGCTTTTTGCCTGTTCATCCTGCTGCCGCTCGCCTCGGCCTCTCCGGCCTGGGCGAGTGGGCGGCTGGCAGGACCGGAGGCAGATTCGAAGGCACTGCCCGGCTACCGCTTTGAAAAAGGCGGCTGGACCTACGTTCACCTCGAGGGCAGTCCCGCCCAGATTGGGTTCCAGCACGGGCGGTTGCTTGCGGCCGAGATTGAGGACTTGGCCGGGGTGATCAAACTCGAAAACACCCATAGCACCAAGCGGGATTGGGAGTTTTTCCGGCAGGCGAGCCGCACCATATTGTGGCCGCACATTGACCAGGAGTACCAGCAGGAGCTGGAGGGGGTTGCCAGGGGTGTGCAATCGCTGGGCGTGAAGCTGGACGTCTGGGATATTGTGGCGCTGAACGGGGGCATCGAGCTTCCCCAGTACTACGTGCCCTGGCTAAACAAGCGGGAGAAGGCCGGCAACGCGCCGCACATCGCGCCGGAGGGGCGCTGCTCGGCCTTTATTGCCACGGGCAGCTACACTCTGGGCGGCAAGATCGTCATTGCGCACAATAATTGGTCGAGTTACGCCGAGGGCGCGCGGTGGACGGTGATCTTCGACATTCAGCCGGAGCACGGGCACCGGATTCTGATGGATGGAGAACCGGGCGTGATCACCAGCCAGGACGATTTTGGGGTGAGCGACGCCGGGCTGATGATTACCGAGACAACCATTTCGCAGTTTGTGGGCTGGAATCCGGACGGGAAGCCGGAGTTCGTGCGCTCGCGGAAGGCGCTGCAGTATGCGGGCTCGATCGACGAGTATGCGTCGATTATCAAGGACGGCAATAACGGCGGCTACGCCAACGACTGGCTGATCGGGGACCGCAAGACCGGGGAGATTGCCTATCTGGAACTGGGCTTGAAGAATACACCGCTGTGGCGGACGAAGGATGGGTACTTCGTGAGCTCGAACTTTGCCCGCGATCCGCACCTGATCAAGGACGAGACGGACGGGTTCGACCCAAACAACCTGTCCGGTTCCGCGAATGCGCGGCACATCACGGCGGAGAAGCAGATGGAGCAGGCCAAGGGGCGGATCGACCTGCAAACGGCCGAGCAGTTCCTCTCAGACCACGTGGACAGCTACACGGGCAAGGTGGACCCGGATGAACGCTCGCTCTGCGGCCACGTGGACAAGGTGAAGCGGGGCGTTCCGGAGTGGGACTGGGCGCCGTATTACCCCGGCGGAGCGGTGACGGGGAAGGTTGCGGACTCCGATCTGGCGGGGAAGCTGTCGCTGATTGCCCATGCCGGCCATCCCTGCGGCGAGGATTTTCTCGCCCGCCCGTTTCTTGCCGCGCATCCGGAGTACGGCTATTTGAAGCCGATTCTCAAGGACATGAAGTCGGGGCCTTGGACGACGTTTGTGGCGGATGAGAAGCAGTAGTCAGACAGTGGCTGCAACGGGCTCGGCGGTTGCGGCGGCTACCATTTCACGGATGGAATCGATGACCAGGTCGGGCTCGTCGAGGTGAATCCAATGGGCGCTCAAGGGGGCGATGACCTGCTGCACGTTGTCGCCGATGCGGCGAAGGTGCTCGTCGGAGAGCGGGGTGGATTTTCCGGGGGTGAGCACCAGCACGGGTGTGTCGCGGATGGGGCCGGCATCCTGCATCTCGCGGACGGTGTCGGGAACGGCCTCAACGTGGCTGCGCATGCCGGCGTAATAGGCGGGACGGGACCAGTGGGCGGCGACGATGGGCCAGACTTCCCTGGGCATCTTGCACACCTCGTTTGTAACCCGCGCCAGCACATGGCGGCCACCGGATCCGGCGGCCCCGGCCAATTGGGCGGAGATGCGGCCTGAGCGGCAGAGCAGCGAGGTGACGGCGAGGCGGGCCAGTCCGAATCGCGCGACGAGAATCGCGACGCGGGACAACTTCTTGCCGCGATCGATTTCGCATTGCTTGCTGGGGTTGAGTGGCGGCCATTCTTCACAGCGCATGGGGTCAAGCAGCAGAATGCCTGCCACGTCTTCAGGGTAGAGGAGCGCATAGCGGCGCATGACCAGCCCGCCAAAGGAGTGGCCGACCAGAATGTAGGGTGGTTTTATGCCTGCGCCCAGCAGCATGGCGTGCAACTCCACGGCAATGTTGCCGGGGGTGCGGGCGGTGCGGCATGGACTGCTCCAGCCGAGTCCGCTGCGATCGTAGGATGCTGTGCCTGTGAAGCGGGAGACCGTCTCCTGGATGTGAAACCAGTTCAGATTGGTGGCGGCGATGCCGGCTTCAAAGAGCACCGTGGGGCCGCCCGATCCCTTCTCGAGCAGATAGAGCCTGTGCCTGCCTCCAATGTCGATCCAGCGCCCAAGGCCGGCATAGAGCCGGCGGTCGCGGCGCGCGCCGATCAACTGATACAGAAACCCAGCCGAGATCGCGGCCGCGGTTAGACAAAGGATGCACAACGCTACATACATAAGGGGTCCTAGAAACGGGTGAGTTGCTCAGGACTGAAATCCTTGAGGCCGAGATTTGCTTTTGCGCTGCCGTGGTCGACGATGAGGAGTGTGGAACCGGCTTGCCCGTGAGCTTTCACTTCCACCTGGTGGGCAGACCAGACGCCGCCGTCATGCCGCAGGCCGGAATACGTGAACTGCTTGACCACTCCCGATCCTTTCAGTGTTTTCTCGACATATACGGGAAAGCCGATACCCTTGTCGAGCCATGTTTGAATCTCAGCGTAGTGCGTCCGATCCGTCGCGCCCGGAGCGCTCTTCAAAACGTCGCAGTCCCGAGCCCCGATCTTTGCGTCTTCCAGGGCTGTCTGGTTGGCCCAGAAGTACTGCGGCTCCAGAAAATCCTCATAGCTGAATCCGGGTCCCAGCGGGCCCTCGCTCCACTTCTCAAACGGCAGATTAGCTGGCGCCGTGTCTCCGGGATGAGCAATTCTGATCACATTCTGGCCATTGGGCCGCATTTCCAGCAGAATGTGGGTGGGGACGTGGCCGCTCAACAATGAATTAGCGCCCGTCTTTGCGACCGAGCCAAACTCCACCAGCACCCGCAGCACGCCGGGAAACCCGTGGGCCTTGATGGTGATGGGAAAACTAATGCGGTTGCCATCCGCGTCCACCCTCACCAGGTGTCCGCTGGCGCGAAAGTCCGCCGACTGGATGCGCTCCCGGGGAGCCGCAAGCACCGCCTGGACGCCGGTTGCGCTTGCGGGGATGGCGAAGAGGAGCGCTGTGGCCAGGGCAATGAAAGACCACTTCATGCTTCGTGCCCTCCTTCGCCGGGATCGACAACCAGGCCGTCCCGGATGCGAATGTGCCGGGGCGCGGAGTTGGCAATGTCATTCTCGTGGGTAACGACGATGAGCGTCATGCCGCGTTTTTTCTGAATGCCAATAAGCATCTCCATAATACGGGCGGAGTTGACGCTGTCGAGATTGCCGGTGGGCTCGTCGGCCAGCAGGATGGAGGGATGATTGGCCAGCGCCCTGGCGATGGCCACGCGCTGGCGTTCTCCGGCGGACAGTTCGTTGGGATACTGGTAAAGGCGGTGTTCGAGGCCCATCTCGAGGAGCAGGGCTTTGGCCCGCTGGGCGCGGTCGCGGGAGACCACTTCGACTGCAAGCATGGGAACTTGCACGTTTTCAATGGCGCGCAGGGTAGGCAGCAGATAAAAAGCCTGGAAGATGAATCCGACCTGATGAGCTCTGTAGGAGTCGAGGCCGATGGCGGTTCCGAGGGCCGCGTTTTGAAAGAGGACTTCGCCACTGGTGGGGGTGTCGAGCCCACCGAGCAGTTGCAGCAAGGTGGATTTGCCGCTGCCGCTGGGGCCGCTGATGGTGACAAACTCGCCGGCGGCGATGGAGAGACTGACGCCGCGCAAGGCCTCGATACGCCCATCGTCGTAGCTCTTGCGCAGGTTGCGAACTTCCAGTTGCGGACTATTCATGGTGGAGGGCCTCCACCGGGGAGAGATGTGCGCCGCGCCACGCGGGAAGGGCGCCGGCGACAAGTCCGGAGAGCACGGCAATGCCAAGCGCCTCGATAAGATGGAGCGGAGAAAGGGATGCGGAGACGATGCTGGCGGTTTGCGGCAGGGTCGACAGCAGGCGCAGAGCGCCCCATCCGAAGCCAATGCCGAGAAATCCGCCGACGACGCCGAGTACGACCGCTTCCACCTGGATGAGCAGCATGACGCTCCAGCGGTTCCAGCCAAGGGCACGGAGGATGCCGATCTCGCGTGTGCGCTCAAAAACCGACATCGCCATGGTGTTGGCGATACCCAGAATGCCCATCATCAAAGCGATGGAGGAAGTGCCCCAGGCGACAGCATGCGCCAGTGCCACGAACTGATTGTTGCTGGCGCGCTCAGACGCCAGTTGGGCGTTCAGGCCGGGCAGAGCGGCTTCGATCTGGGCCCGGGCACGCTCGAGATAATGGTCTTGCGCTTCGCCTTCCGGTGCCGGGCGAAGGCGGACATGGAATCCGGAAACCTTCCCCTGTAGGCTGGAGAGCTGCTGCAATTGATCCAGGGGCATGATGACCGCGCCGGCTTCAAGCGCCGTACCGCCATGAAAGATTCCGGTGACAGTAAACGCGGAGCCTTGCAGCTCCAGGGAATCGCCGACTCTCTTGTTCAGGTTCCCCGCCAGCATGTCGCCCAGCATGATTTCGGGCTTGCCATTATGAAAGCGCCCTCCGGACAGGAAGGTGAGGGCATCGAATTCGTAGGAATCGTCAAGCCAGCCAAAGACAAGTGCATTGACATCCGGGGTGAGGTCCATGATGTTGAAGATCATGGGCTCAGCCTGGGCGACGACAGGCACGGTGCGGAGCCTGACCCCGATGGACTCGCTCACCGAGGTGTTGAGGAATGTCTTATCGACGACGGCGATGTCGGTGCCGCTGCTCGAGTACAGGCGCGCCCACTCGTGCTCAAAGGAGCGGGAGAAACCGACCAAAGCGACAAACGCGCCGATGGCCATGCCAATACCGCAGAGTGTGAGCAGAGTCCGTAAACGTCTGCGCCAGAGATTCTTCCATGCAAATCCTGTGAAGGATAATTGGGAGGCCATGGTGCTGGGATGCGCCCTCAGGTGTTGGACATTCAACAAAGCGCCAGTTTATCGGGCTGCAAGAGCAATGTCCATTCATGATTGGGTATACGGAGGGAATTCCCGAGCTGCGCACCCCCGGCGCAGTGCGCGGACCATGCAATGAGGCCAGGAAAAGCAAATGGGCAGGCACTCTTGGCGCGGCTGCCCACCTGGAGATTTATGGAACGCAGATTAGCGAAGCGCAAACAAGACAAGGAACAGGCGGCCAAGGAGGACACGAGCCTTGAGCAGGCAGGTGAGCCGAGCCAGCCGTTGCCCGGGAGCCTTACTTGAGCTTGCCTGAAAGACTAGAACCGGCCGCGGCCGCGCGAACTGCCGCCGCCAGCACCGCTGCCCTTGCGCGCCTGGTAGCAATCCCGGCAGAAGACCGGGCGATCGCCACGCGGTTCAAAGGGCACTGTTGTAGGCTGGCCGCAACCCGAACAAATCACAGGTGTTCCCTGTGCCGGAGCCGAACGGTAGCCGGAGCCCCCCTGATCGTTTTTCTTTGCCTGACGGCAGTTCTTGCAACGCTTCGGGGTCGAATAACCGCGTTCCTGAAAGAACGCCTGATCAGCAACGGTGAAGGTGAAATCCTGCCCGCAATCGCTGCACGTAAGTTGAATATCTCCGGCCATGGGTCTCCTCGTGGAGATTGTACAGCCCAATTTGTGTTTTGCGTACAAGGAATCTTTTGAATCGAAAAAACTCGCCTCTGGGGGCAGAGTTCCGCAGCGGCGATTCGGAGCGGGGCGACGGCCGGCGCGCTATAGTTCTGGGGAGAGAGGCATGGGGACCAGTTGGCGAGTGCGGACCGGTTTCCGCCCCGATTCAGAGACCAGACTCAGAGACCAGATGCAAGCGCCGAATCCAGAATTCGAGGCAGAGTGCATACGCCGCATCATGGCGGGCGAGAGACATTTGTTCCACGACCTGATCCGTCCCTGCGAGCGCGCCATCTACTTTCTGCTGCTGTCCTTGCTGCGCAACGAGGCGGAGGCGGAGGATGCGGCACAGGAGACGGCGATCAAGGTTTACCTCAATCTTGGGAATTTTCGCGGCGACGCGCAGTTCCGCACCTGGGTGCTCTCGATTGCGCGGAACGAGGGGTTGGGGCGGTTGCGCAAGGCGGGGGCGCGGCGCGAGGATTCGCTGGACGCGGAGACCGACGAGCAAACGGGGGACTATACGCCGGCGGTGCTGACCAGTTGGCGCGAGGTGCCTTCAGAGGCGCTGGAGCGGAAGGAACTGGGCGCGCTGCTGCGCAAGGCCATCGAGGAGCTGCCGGGGATTTACCGTAACGTTGTGCTGCTGAGAGACATCGAAGAGATGGACATGCGCGAGACGGCTGCCGCGCTGGGGATCACCGAAGGGGCGGTCAAAGTGAGGCTGCACCGGGCGCGGGCCCTGCTGCAGCGGGATCTGGCTCCGCGGCTGGAGGGGTTTGCGCCCAAGCGAAAAGGGCTGTTTGGGTGGCTCAAATGAGGATCGACTGCAAACACGTCTGGGAGCACATCTCGGCCTACATCGACGGCGAGGTGGATGAGGCCGTGCGGGCGGAGATTGATCTCCATCTGGAGACCTGCGAGATCTGCTCGGCGGTTCTGGATTCGACGCGGAACGTGGTGGTGCTGGTGGCCGACGGGCGGGTATTCGAGCTGCCCGCTGGGTTCAGCGAGCGGTTGCACGCGCGGCTTGAGAAGGAAATGGAACTGGCCGGGCCCTGAAGAGCCCCCGAACAAGTCGACTTCTTGAAGGGTCCTGGCTCTACAGGCTGCAGAAGAATTGATTCCGACTCCAGATCGCGTCCGAGCACGACCGGGGTACCGGGGCGCCCTTCAGGGTCGGGGTCGCGTACCGTAAACGCCGCAATATGAGCGTGGGACTTTAGTCACGATGCGGATGCCTCCTCTGGATCACCTTGCGTTTTTCTCGCAATTTTAACGAGGGTGCCAGAGTGCAGGTGCTTTAGTAACGCATCTCTGCTTGACTCCATCGCAGTTAGCGACCAACATACTTGGTATCTGATCCGTTTCCACGGTCCCTGCTCTCAGGCTAGAATCTCCGCCTCGCGGAATGCCATAGGCCTTGCCAGGACCGGAAACCACTGGGAATCACTCTGCGACCGAGAATCACATAAGGAGCCACACCATGCGGCGAATCCCCCTCGCGCTGGCGATTGCGATCGTGCTCGCCTGCCCTCTTCTTCACGCACAGGACTTCAAGAAGCAGGTCATCTACCAGGTGGTCACCGATCGTTTCTTCGACGGTGACCCTACAAACGACAATCCCACTGAAAGCCCTGGCCTTTTTGACGGGACGCACACCAATTGGCAGGCTTACTGGGGCGGCGATCTAGCCGGCATCCAACAGCAACTCTCCTACATCAAGGGCATGGGAACAACCGCCATCTGGGTCTCCCCGGTGGTCAACAACGAGAACCTGAACTGTGCTGCGCCCGGCGTTTCGGCGCCCTATCACAGCTATTGGGCGCGCGACTTCATGAACATCGAGGAGCACTTTGGGGATAACTCGAATTCCTTCGCGGTCTTCAACAGCCTGGTGTCGGCCCTGCACTCGAACGGCATGAAGATCATCGTGGACCAGGCCAACAACCACTCCAACCCCGATAACTGCGGCGAAATCGGCTCGCTCTATAACAACGGGATCTTCATGGCCGCGGCCAACAACGATCCCAACGGGTATTTCCACCACAATCCCAACATTTCCAACTACAACGACCGGTATCAGTTGCAGTACTACACGCTGGATGACCTGGCCGATCTGAACCAGGAAAACTCAACCATCGATGCCTATCTGAAGAGCGCGGCGGCGCAGCTGCAATCGCACAAAGTCGACGCTTTCCGCCTGGACGCGGTGAAACACGTTACCTGGGGCTGGGAGAATTCCTTTGCCAACTCGGTGTTCAACAACGCACCCAGCTTCCTTTTCGGCGAATGGATGCAGACCAGCACCAGCGACCCGCTCTATCCGGACTCGTACAAGTTCGCCAATAACAGTGGCATCTCACTGTTGGATTTTCCGCTCAACACGGCCATCCGCGATGTGTTCGCCAGCAACAATGCCTTTTCTGAGATCGATTCGACCATCAACACCGAGAACGCCAACTTCACCTACCCGAATGACCTAGTCACCTTCTTCGACAGCCAGGACGAGTCGCGTCTGCTGACTTTGAACAACAACCAGAACCGCCTGCAGGAAGCCATGGCATTCCTGCTCACCGGGCGCGGCATCCCCATCATCTTCTATGGCGACGAGCAATACCTCTTCAATAACTCCACCGGCAGCAGCGGTCCCGGCACCGACCCGTACAACCGCGTCTGGATGTCGTCGTTCTCGACCACCACCAAGGCCTACAAACTCATCGCCAGGTTGGCCGCGCTGCGCCAGGCCAACGACGCCGTCGGCTATGGCACCTGGAAGCAGCGCTGGATCTCGAGCGACGTCTATATCTACGAACGGCAGTTCTTCAACGACGTCGTGCTGGTGGCCATTAACAAGAACGACACAACTACCTATCCGATTACCGGCCTTAGCACCGCGCTGCCCGCCGGCACTTACACCGATTATCTCGGCGGGCTGCAGGGCGGCAACAGCCTGACCGTCAGCGCGGGAAGCGGCGGCAACAATCCCGCCAGCAACTTCACCATCGGTGCGCACAGCGTTTCGGTGTGGCAGTACCAGGTGAACGCGACCACGCCCGAGGTGGGCTCCATCGGCCCGCACTTGGGCCAGCCAGGTATGACGGTCACCATCGCCGGCGATGGATTCGGTACTTCCACCGGCTCGGTGCTCTTCGGCTCCACTGCGGCAACCATCCAGTCGTGGTCCAACTCCTCGGTCACATTCGCAGTTCCCAGCGTGGCCAACGGACCCTACAACGTGCAGTTGAAGTCCAGCGGGGGAGCGGCGGCCAACACCATCGCATTCACCGTGCTCACCGCAAAACTCATTCCCGTAACGTTTACGGTCAATAACGCCAGTCCCACCAACCCAGGCGACTACATCTTTGTCACCGGCAATACCGTCGAACTTGGAAACTGGGGCACAACCTTCCAGACCGCCATCGGTCCCATGCTGGCCCCGAACTATCCCAACTGGTTTCTGAATGTGTCCTTGCCGGCTGGGCAAACCGTCCAGTTCAAGTTCATCGACATTCAGGCAAATGGAAATGTGGTTTGGGAGAACGGGTCCAACCACAGCTACACCGTGCCTGCCAGCGGCACCGCTGCGGTCACCGTAGATTGGCAGTATTGATGAGGCGAAGGGCGGGGCGTTCACCGTGCCGCCCTTTTTCCGCAACCCGGTCAAGTTGCGTCAGGGCTACGCAGGCTTCCGGGCCACCGCAAGCAGATGAGCGCTGGCGGCCAGCATCGAAGGCTCCGATTCCAGCATTCGCGCCACGCGCAGCAAATCCTCTCGCCGCCGGCTATCGGCCAGCCGCTCAGCTACGTCCGGAAGAATCCATCCTGGCCCTTCAATTCCAAACAACCCTACCATCTCCAGCCCCGCGTCCAGCACTTCCGCGCGAAGATCCTCCGGACGATGAAAGTAGGCCGTGGTGAAGTAGTCGAGACGTCCGGAGACGTTTCGGTGCTGTCCGTCGCGCAAATCCTGCTCGACGATGGCGGCGAATTGCGGGTCCTCAAACAGGTCGCGCGCCAATCCGTCCAGAGCGGAGGCGCAACGGGAGATGGCGGCAGCAAAGAGCCAGCCGCCCGGCTTGAGAACGCGCGCCGCCTGGTCCAGCGCGCCGGCACGATCGTGGCCAGAGGTCAGGTGGTAGAGCGGACCAAGCAGCAAAACCAGATCCGCCGTCTCATCGGGAAACGGCAGGTTGCGCGCATCGCCCACAGCGCAGGAGGCAAGCGGCAGGCGGGCGGCGTCGCTGCGGCGCCCGGCTTCGGCGACGTGACGCGGAATCGGGTCGAGCAGATGGACGGAATATCCGGCCTTCGCCAGCCACAACGCATAGGCGCCGGCGGCGCCGCCAATGTCCAGGACTGTCGCGGGAGGGGCCGGTGCGTGGCGCTCGATCAGCTCCCGCGTGCGCAGGGCCTCAAGCAAGAATGCGCCCTCTTCAAGCCGGGACTCTTCGGGCGCCTGGGCGTAGTAATCGGCCATCGCCGAATCGATTTCAGGCAGTTGCGCGTCCATGGGGAACACTCGTGTGGAGAATGCCGATGGGTTTGGCCGCGGCCGGCGGCGGGCCGGGGCGGTGAACGACGATGTGAGACCAGATCTCCAATCCCACCAGAAGCAGCGTCAGAATTGCCAGCACAGCCTGAAGCCGCTCCGAACGCCGTTCCTTCGAGCTGATCTCCCGCCGCCGCCACTGCGCCGAATGTTGCGCGCGCAACCGCCAGATCCACGCCAGTACTACCAGGTTCACAACCGCGCCCGCCACGGCCAAAGTCAGCATGGGGATGCGGATCGCGTCCTGGTGGAATCCAAGGATGGGGGCAGCGATGCCGGAAGCCGCCAGGGCCGTGAGGCCAATGGCCACGCGGATGCCGCTGATGGTGAGCACTGCGGTACACAGGCTTTGCAGGAGCGCCATAAGCAGGCTGGCGCCACCCAGTGCGCGCAATCGCTTCGGATTCTCAAGAAAAGCCTGATCCAACCCGGACCTCCCCGACCCGAACGCCGCGCTCTCACAGGCTGCGGGCAAAATCAGGGTAACCCATGCAGGGAAAGAGAGCCAATTTTCACCCCATGGACGAATCCGCCGCGGCGGACGCGGGGTCCCGCGGATTCGGCAGTTGGATCGGCGCGCACTTGAAACGGTGAAGGTTGCTGGAAAGATTTTCATATTCAACGGAATGATTTTCGCTGTAACCTTTCCGGCAGGCGGTCACTCCTAAAGTGCGTGACACGGATAGTGCGGGATTTGCCCAGAGCCGATTCCGCGTGGCGACAACCGGCGGACCCCTTCCGCCCCAACCCCCCAAGCGAGGTCAAAAAGGATCATGAAGAACCAACTGAATGCACTGCTTCTGACGGCGGCGCTCTCCGGCCTGGTCGGTGGAACCTCCGTAGCGGCCCAGGCGGCCACCCACGGTACGGCGAAGGTTACCGGCACGAGCGCCGGCTTGCTCTATGCGAGCCAGGACAAGACACCGCCTGCCAAGCACTCCTGTAAAGGCAAGAACGACTGCAAAGGCACGGGCGGCTGCTCTACCGGCGACCAGGGCTGCAAGGGCAAGAACACCTGCAAAGGCAAGGGCGGCTGCGCGACCGACGGCTCCAAACCTCCCAAGCTGGTCTAAGATCCGTTCCCACCGGTGGCGCGGCACGGATTTTCAAAGTCATCCTCCTGGCGCGCCATCGACTCTTCCTTTCCCCGACCCGCACGTATCGGCAAACAGGATAACTCACGGCCGACTGCGGGCTGCAGGCCACTGACAACCGACCACTGACAACTGCGGAGGAAACCTATGGCCGGCAATCGTTTCAATGCGTATCAGGATCACGGCGTCGGAATCGGCCTGCGCATTCCGCACTACAACCACATTTTCTCGCGCAAACCGGTGGTGGACTGGTTCGAGATCATCTCGGAAAACTTCATGTGCGACGCCGGCCGGCCGTTGGCGTTGCTGGATCAGATTCTGGAGCAGTATCGGGTGGTGCAGCACGGCGTGTCGATGTACTTCGGCTCGGTGACCGCGCCCGACCCCGAGCACCTGCGGCGGCTCAAAAACCTGGTGCGGCGCACCCGGACTCCGTGGCTGAGCGACCACCTTTGCTGGGGCAGCGTAGACGGAACGTACTCCCACGACTTGCTGCCGCTGCCGTATACCTGGGAGGCCGTTGAGCGCACGGTGGAGCGCGTGCGCATGGTGCAGGAAACCCTGGAGATTCCGGTTGCGGTCGAAAACGTGAGCAGCTACGCGGCATTCACGGGCTCGCAGATGACGGAGTGGGATTTCCTGACCGAGGTGGTGGAGCGGGCCGACTGCGGGATTCTGCTGGACGTGAACAACATTTATGTCTCCGCGGTGAACCACGAGTTTGCGCCAATGGACTATGTGAATGCCGTGCCGGCGCACCGCGTGGCGCAGATTCACATAGCCGGGCATTCGAAGTATGAGAAGTATATTCTGGACACGCACGACCATCCGGTGATCGATCCGGTGTGGGAGCTGTACGCGCGGGCGATCGAGCGTTGCGGGCCCACGCCAACGCTGCTGGAGTGGGACGACCGCATTCCCAGCTTCAATGAGGTTCATACCGAGGCAAAGAAAGCGGAGCGGTATCTCGACCGGCACGCAGGGACTTTGGCGGAGGCGGCGCAATGAGCACTCAAACCTCAGGCCCCGCGGCCATGAGCCTGGCGCAGTTGCAGCGTGAGATGGCGGCGGCGATTATGCATCCGCTAACCGCGGATGAGGAAATGCAGCCCGAAGCCCCGGACGGTCGCGCCATGAGCGCGGTGGCCGAGTCGTTTATTGCACCCAACAGCCGGCTCACGGCCTTTGAGCGCCTCGAGATCTACAACCGGCAGTACTGGTTCCGGGTACTCGATGCGCTGGCCGAGGACTTTCCCGCGCTGCGGGCGGTGGTGGGAGGGCGGGCGTTCGAGAAGCTTTCGATTCAATATCTGACCGCGCATCCCAGCCGTTCGTTTACGCTGCGCAACCTGGGATCGAAGCTGGCGGAATGGTTGGCCGCCCATCCGCAATGGGCGGGGCGGCGGCAGCGGCTGGCGCTCGACGTGGCGCGCATCGAGTGGGCGTTTGTGGAGGCTTTCGACAATGCGGAACGCGCGCCGCTCACGCTTGACCAGATTGCGACCCTGGACGGCGGTTCGCGGCTGGCGCTGCAACCGCATCTGCAACTTTTGGCTCTGGACTACGCGGCTGACGACCTGGTGCTGGGGTTGCACGACCGGCAAAAGCGGGGAACTAGCGAGGCCGGAGTGAAGCACGACGAGAACTTTGAGGATGATAATCGCCCTGAGGCGCCGGCGCGGCTGCCCAAACTGCGCCGCCGGGCGACCTGGGTCGCGGCCCATCGCCTAGACAACGCGGTCTATTACCGGAGGCTCGAGCGGGAGGAGTTCCGGACGCTTAACGCCATTCGCCAGGGGCTGCCGCTGAGCGAGGCACTGCAAGCGGGTTTTCGCGACTCGCACAAGCCGGAGGCGCGCCAGCCCGAACTGGTGCGCGAGTGGTTTGGCCTGTGGGCCGAGCTGGGCTGGATCTGCGCACCCGAGCTCGATTCGCTGTTGGAGGAGAAGGAAGGGCTGTGATGGCCAGGATCACCGATCTTGCAAGGACAGCGCATCGGCGTTTCGTATCGCTGGCCGACCGCGCGCAGAGCCCGCTGCTTCTGCTGATTCGCCTCTATTGGGGCTGGCAGTTTGCCCAGGACGGCTGGGGCAAGCTCACCCATCTCGACCGCGTCACGCAGTTCTTTGCCAGCTTGAGTCTGCCCGCGCCCGGCATGACCGCGCTCACAGTTGCCCTCGTGGAATTCGCCGGTGGCATCCTGCTCATACTCGGCATCGCTTCACGGCTGGTCTCGCTGGTTCTGTTTGTCAACATGACCATGGCCTATCTGAGCGTGCCCGACGACCGCACCAACTTCTTCCACATCCTTTCAAAGCCCGACGATTTCTACGGCGCAACCCCCTATACGTACTGGTTTGCGGCGCTGTTGATTCTTGTCTTCGGGCCGGGGTTCTTTGCGGTGGATCGCCTGATTGGGCGGTTTTTCGCCGGGAAGCGTAAAGCCTGAGCGGGCGAGTTATGATCGTTCCACCAAAAGTGCTTGTGGAATCCGGGTGATATGCGGATCGTCTATGTTCTCACGTCGCTCGGCATGGGCGGAGCGGAACGGCAGGTGCT
>DASWZM010000403.1:0-19826 GCA_036404455.1 Occallatibacter sp.
AGAAAGCTCTCGAGTGGGCCAAGACCGCCGGACCCGAGTCCATCCAGTGTTTCGGCAGTCCGCCTCAACCCTTACCGCCGCCCGTTACGTTTCTCTCCGCGAGTTCGGGCGATGAGTTGCTTGCCTGGTAGGCAAAATGCGTGGCGAGCGGGCCCCAGTGCTGAAAAAGTTACTTCCGGTTAGGCTGTCACTCGGGAGTTTGCGTTTCCTAGCGCGTCAGGGGGTCGGCGAATGCACTCTGGAGGTTTGCCTCGAATCGATTTCATTTCCAACGTGGGACATTTTCGGCCTCCCGCAGGTCTAATGGAACCTGATAAATCGTCCAATGCCCATTGGACCGGGAGACGGGTCAACCCGGAAGCTGGGAGGTCAAAGGCGATACGAATCCTTGCCAGCACCGCCCCAATCATTCCTGGAAGGGGCCCGAGAAGAGCACCTTCTTCATTTTCGTTGTACGATGGGTGGCTGATCCAACGGCAAATAGGTTTGGCAGCGGCTCAGTTTTCCCCGTCAATTCCAACCTGTTTCAGGTGAGGAAAGGAAACTCATGATGGCTGAAGGAAATAATCGGCGGTTGATGTTTCATGGCATGTGCCTGTTTGTGCTGGGGCTCTTAACCGGTTTTGTCGAGCAGCATTTCGCCAATGTGCGAATGGGACTCGCAGCACACCTTGAAGGTGTGATGAATGGCATTTTTCTAGTTGCGTTAGGTGCTATCTGGCCTCACGTTAGACTATCGTCGGTGAAAACGGTCGTGGCATTCTGGACCGTGCTTTACGGCACTTATGTGAACTGGCTCATGACCATACTTGCTGCAATCTTCGGCACATCTGCCCTTTCTCCAATCACCGGAGCTGGCCATAGTGGAAAGCCATGGCAGGAGAGCCTCGTTACTGCTGGCTTCATGTCAGTCGGCATCGCAATCGTCATCGCATCTGCCCTCGTTCTTTGGGGTCTTCGTAAAGAGCGGCCCGAT
Source organism: Occallatibacter sp. (assembly GCA_036404455.1). Classification (GTDB taxonomy): domain Bacteria; phylum Acidobacteriota; class Terriglobia; order Terriglobales; family Acidobacteriaceae; genus Telmatobacter. The sequence continues at coordinate 977 of DASWZM010000403.1, forward strand.
GACATCGGAGGTCCGCCTAGATGAGAATCCCGATTCCAGCGATAGTTGTTCCTCTCATTGGTCTACTGCTTTATCTCCTTGTGCCGGGTGTACGGGATCAGCCGTGGACAATTCTAAGAATCGCCGGAGTAATTCTGGCAATCACAGGTTATGTTTTGTTCGTTACTGCTCGGCTCCAGTTGGGCAAGTCATTCTCTGTCTCACCGCAAGCAAAGGAACTCGTTACTCATGGTCTCTATTCGCGAATCCGCAATCCCATCTACGTCTTTGTTGGCGTTATGTGGTTCGGCTTGATCGTGGCGCTCCGGCTATATTGGCTGTTCGTGCCATTGTTCGCGTTGATCCTCATGCAGGTATTGCGAGTAGGTCGTGAGGCAAGGGTTCTACAAGAAAGGTTCGGACAAGCCTACATCGATTATCGAAAGCAGACTTGGTTTTGAGTCTTTGAGTTCCGGCCTGGGTATGCGTGGCTCGCCTAACCTCAATATCGAAGATGAATCGAGACTCCGGGCGTGTAGTCGTCAATCCGGAAGTTACCACGTGGTTGTCCCTTCGTAAACCAGCTCTACGCTCCGCGGCTCGTTCCGGCGATCTCCCGCTGAAGGAACTCCTGAAAGACGTCGTTCGAGAGCAGCCGGCCCCTCGCGGTGAGCCGTGCACGCGCGCCGTCGAAGATCAGCAGTTCATCTGCGGCGAGGCGCCTCACCGTTTCCAGCGCGGGTTCAAGCAACTCTTCGCCAAACTCCACACGCAACGCAGCCACGTCTACGCCGGCATTCGTGCGCAGGCCCAGAAACCACGCCTCTTCGTGCTGCTGCGCAGGAGTGAGCCATTCGGTTTCCATTGCTCCTGTTCCGGCAAGATATGTCGGCAAATCGGCGGTGGTCGTTGCGCGCAGTACTGAATCTTGGGTGCCCCACCCTCGCGGCGTTTTTGTTTTTGCCGCTAGGGTGGGATAGCTCCACCTATCTACAGCCTTTTACAGATTGAAATAGAACACCGGCGCCATCGCCGCCAGCACCGCTCCCGCCTGCAGCGCCAGAACGCCCAGTGTGGCTTTTGGAGCCCGCGGCAGCCACCGGATCGCGAAGAACGCCAGCACCGGCAGTTGCCCGGCCATGAGGATCTGCCACAAATGCGCAATCGCCCCCTCGTCTGGCTCGCGCACGGGAGGCCCGTACATGGCCATGGGAACGAGCAAAAGCGCCAGCGCGGTAAGCGACATGGCCAAGGGAATTAAAGCGCTCGGATGCCTGACAATGGCGCCAAAAGAACGGGGATCTCGATTCATGTTGCCTCCGTGTGTTGGGAAGATGTGCTCGCAAAGTGCCGACCAGACCACGTTCGTCGAGGTGCGAAAGTCCCCTCGGCCAGCCAGAAGAAGCGCCTCAAACTCCGCGCCATAGCGCTCTCGCCAATCGCGCGGATACAAACGCGTAAGCAGGCGGGCAAGGGCGCGATTCATAACGGCTCCAGCCTTTTCACTCCGGCTTTGATGAACTGTTGCAGGGTGGTCAGCTTGGCACGGAGAACGCGCAACCCCTCGGTGGTGATGCGATAGGGCCTGCGGCGCTCCTCGGCCGGCAGCGGCTCGATCCAACCCTGCTGCTCCAGCCGCGCAATCGCGCCATACAGCGTCCCCGGACCCAGACGGGTTCCGCAAAGGCGCACAATGTCTTCGATCATCGCGTGTCCGTGCTTCGGTCCATTGGCCAGGCTGGCAAGCACCAGCAGCGGAGGGTCGGAATAGTGTCCCAACTCCGGTTCCTGCTCGGCGATTACTACGTGTCGCGTACTACGCATGACGTAGTTATCGCACAGTTTCCTCCCCGCTGCAAGCAAATTCTTCGTCCCTGCGACCGAACATGTGGACGAGTTTCCTCAAATCGAACCCAGCCCTAACCGGCCTCCGAAATCTCCCCCACCGGCGAAGCCACCCTCCCCGCTCGAAAAATCCCATACTTCCAATCCAGAAACTCCTGCAACCCCACCGGCGCAAAAGCAGCCAACTCCTGCCACGTCATCACCTTGCATCTTACCCGCATTTCCGCGCGCTTCACCGCCGCCATCACCTCGAACCACGCCTCCCGCAAGTCCGGCCTCCGCTCATCGTGCACCACGCAAAAGCTGCACCCCTCCGCATAAGCCGCCAGCACATTCCGAATCAGTTGATACCCCGCATACCCCGCCTCCGCGCTCTCCGCCTCCCGCGCCCGGGCCACAATCCCATCCTGAAATTCCCGGGCCACATCCTCATCTGCCGCCGCATCCTCCCACTCCTGCGTAAACTCCTCCGCAAACTCCACCGCTGTCCGCCTTCGCGCCGTCCGCAACTCCACCCGCGGCAACAGCTCCCGCTCGAACACTTGATCGAAGTCCCGATACCCCTCCACGATCCGAGCCTCGCGCGTCTGGAAATCCCCCTCCGTCAGCTTCGCCTCCACCAGCAGCGACCCCCACCGCATATCCACCTCGGTCCTATCGAACTTCCCCGAAGCCAGCGGCGCCCGCGCCCTCCACCCAAACACTGGCTCCGCCTCCGAATCCACACCAAGGGCCTGCCGCACCGCAGGTGCCCCCGGCGCGCAGAACACATTCATCAGCAGCGCATCCGAACTCATCGACGAGTCCAGCTCTCTCCATCGCCGCCCACTCTCCGCCTTCGGCAGCGCCCGTCCCTGCGCATGAATCTTGTCGAATCGCCGCATCCACTCCGGCCTCGCCGCAATCGCCGCATACGAAGCATCGAAGAAGTTCCCATGTCGTCCCGCCCACGGGGCCCCCGCAGACAGGTCTTCGTCTGTGGGGTGTTCAGGCGCATACACAATTACCGGCGGCGTCCCATAGCTCTCCACATGCGCCCGTCCCCGCGCCCACCGCCGGTTCCGCAGCCCTAACTCCCGCCGCAGTTCCGCCGCATACCAGCTCGCCTGCACCGTCATACCCAGCAGCCTACACCGCCGCCCTTACTTGCCCGGACCCGCAAAAACGTAAAAGCCTCCCATCGAGCGTCAGGTCGTTGGTGTCTTCGAACGGAATGCCATCGTAGGTAATCGTGAAGTCGCCGTCAATAAAGCCGCGGAAAGAGGTGTTGCTCTGTCCCAGGCCCACGCCGTTCGGGCTCACGCTGAAGGTGCCCGGTGCCACCTGCATCACTTCGGCGAAATCCGTCATCGGCGACGTGAACTCGCGAATGTATTGGTTGGCGATCTCGGTGCGGGCCGCGCGTGCGTCGAGCAGCGCCCTGAGGGACGAGATACACGACTACCGCAGCGGCTTTGCGCCGCTTCCATGAAAATCTCAACATGTTTTTGGTTTCCTTTGAAGTAGCAGGGATCGCGCTTCCTGGGGAATCTCCCTGCTCGTCTACAAGCTATGAATAAAGTGCGACAATCTTGTAACCGTTCCGTTAAGCCAGGTAACCCAACCGGAAAGCGGTGCGTCGACTCTTACTTTCTCCACCACCCAAAGGGTGAGGCCCATCGGCCTTTACCATGAGAGAATAATCTCTGTGACCCTGCGCCTCAAGCCCTTTTATGCTGCCCTCATCGTGGCCCTGGTCCTCTCCGCCGCAGCTCCCGCCCACGCCCTCTTTGGCTCCAAAACCAAGGCCGCCGAAAAAGCCGGCGCGGTCCTGTTTCGCGATAAGGGTTGCGCTTACTGCCACGGCCCCGGCGGCATCGGCGGCAAAAAGGCGCCGTCGCTCATCGGTCTGCGCACTGACAAACTCTGGACCCCAGACAAAATCACCCATCAAATCCTCAACGGCGGCCAGAAGATGCCCCCCTTCTCCGACTCCCTCACCGACCAGGATATCGCCAAGTTGGTCGCTTACCTCCGCGCCAAACACCGGCCCATACCGCCCCCTGCGCCGTCTGCGGCGCCTCCGCCGCCCGCACCACCCGCCAATTATTGATCCGGCCCGAAAGGATGACACACCACAAATCTGTCATCCTGAGCGGAGCGCAGCGGAGTCGAAGGACCTGTGGTTGTTTTTGCCTCTTTTTGGTTTCACTGTTTTGGGCAGGATCATTAGGTACGGCCGGCACAGCTTGCCGCACAGAATCCGCGCCTTCAGTCAGCGGACCACATAACCCCTGTCAGTTGCTCTGAGACCAGCCACAGCTTGCGCGCCACAGCCCGATCGCGCGCCCGCCTGGAGACATGCGCCGCGGCGGGTTCCCCTGCGAACTCAAGCACTCCACCGGGACCGTAGAATCCTCCGGGCTGTGCGTTAGCTCAGATCACCACCGGCGCTTCCGCCACCCCAGCCGTTCCAAAAACCCGCCGGTACCGTTCCACCTCGTTCGCCGGCCCCATTGCCTTCAAATAATTATCTGAAAGCTTCACCGCCGGCCTGCCCTCAACTTCGGTCAGTTTGCACACCAGGCTCACCGGGTTGAACTCATCCCCGCCCTGCGGATTGCAATTGCGAAAATCGTTGGTCAGAAACGTTCCCCAGCCCGCGCTCAACCGAATCCGCCGGTCGGCAACCCACTTCCGCTCATCTTGAAAGTCGCTTGCTCGTTTGAAATCCCCGGGCGTTGCCCCATTCAACAGCCTCCCGCCAAAGTACGCATGAAGCCCCAGAATCTGTCCCACATCGAGCGCATCGGAGGCAATCAGCCGCTTCCGCCGCGGGTCGCGCCCACGCCCCTCCAGCCACTGGATATACTCGTCGCCCGCCAGGTACGGGTCCTTGCTGTCGACGCGCTGCCCCGTCCAGTCCGCCACCCAATCCGGCGCACTCTCCAGAAACTGCGTCGTCCCAAACGTATCCGGCAGCAGAATCAATAACTCGCCCTGATAACTCTGCTGCCATAACTCAAGCAAGCGGTACTGCGCCGTCCGCAGCTCCTCCTCGTCGTTGGCCAGCGCCGCCAGCGCCATCGGCAACTCGTGCGCATTGGTGCCGATCGCTTCCAGGTCGTGCTTGTAGGCCAGGTACGTATTCGAGCTGCCCGCAAAGTTCGCGCCCAGCACGTCGCTCATGGCCTTTACCACGTACTCCTGCCAAAGAAAGCTGTGCCGCCGCCGCGTCCCAAAGTCGCTTACGCTCAGCCGCGGAACGCCGCGCAGCCGCTCCATCTTTTCCCACAGCTTGGTCTTCGCCCGCGCATAAAGAATGTCCAGCTCGAACTCGCTCAGCCGCTTCAAACTGGCCCGCGTCTTCAGCTCGTCGATGGCCGACAGCGCATAGATCTCCCACAGCGTCGTCTCCGTCCACAGTCCACGGAAGCAGAGGATGAGTTGCCCGTCCTCAACCGACAAATCGAAATCCGACAGCCGGAAGTCGCGCTCCAGCCACTCCAGAAACCCCGGCTCGAAGATACCTCTCCGCCCATAGAACGTGTTGCCTGCCAGCCAGATCAGCTCCGACTTGTGAAACCTGAGCCTGCGCGTCTCCTCCAGTTGCTCCCGCAACTGCTCCACGTCCACAATCTCGCCCAGCCGCACCTGTTTCGTGCGATTGACCAGCGTGAACGAGGTTCTCGTCTTCGGGAACTGCTTCCAGATGAACTGCAGCATCAGCAGCTTATAGAAATCCGTATCCAGCAGCGACCGCGAGATCGGATCCAGCTCCCAGTTATGGTCATGCGCGCGTCTGGCGATATTGACTATCACGTTGAAACCACTTTATCGCAGCTCCCCGCCGTTCAACCTCAACCCTCGGCGCTTTCCCGCCCCGTTGCCGAAGCAAACTCACCCGCCCCGGGTTGCGCTCCGCACGACCGTCGCACCACCAGCGTCGTCGGCACCGTCACGTCCCTCACCGGCAGTTCCGGGTGCTCCAGCCGCTCCTGCATCGTGGCCATGGCCACCATCCCAATCCCCGCGCAGTCCTGGTGAATGGTCGTCAGCGGCACCGGAAGCAGGCTGGCGTACTTCACGTCGTCCATGCCCACAATGCGCACCTCGTCGGGAATCCTCACCCCCAGCCCCAGCAGCGTCTGCATCAGCCGCGCCGCGGTCAGGTCGTTGGCGCACACAATCGCCTCCGGCCTCAGCGTATCCAGCAGACGCCGCACAAACCCCTCGTCCTGCGGGCTGCCCCGCCACGCCGGGTCCTGCTCCGGCGCAAGCCCGAAATGGCGCAGCGCTTCGTGAAACCCCGTAATGCGCGCGTCCACCGTGTTGGCCACATTGGCCTCACCCAGGAACGCTACACGCCGCACTCCCAGGCTGAGCAGGTGCGTGGTGGCCACATACCCGGCTCGCCGGTTGTCCACCCCCACCAGGTCGTGCGTACATCGCTCCGGATACGGCAGGTAGGAGCGGTCCAGAAGCACCACCGGCATCTGCGCCCGCTCCAGAACTCGCGCGATCCGCCGGTTGGCTGCATCCTTCTCCCCGCTCAGTTCCAGCGGCGCAAAAAACACCCCCGCCACCTTTTGCTGGATGAAGGAGTGGACCATCTCCTCGGCCTCTTTCGCTGTTTCGCCTTCTGAAGCCGACGCGTTGCCCCACAAAAGCGCATCCGGCCCGGCAAACGGCGAACGCATCATTCCGTGACAAATCGGCTCGAAGATCTCCGTCAGCCCAAGCTCGGGAATCAGCAGCCCGAACGTCCGCCCCGTGGTCTGCTGCGGAGCCAGCACGTGGGTGCCCGCACCCGGCCGCCGCGTCACCAGTCCCATCCGCTGCAGGTCCAGAACCGCCTTGGCCACCGTGATCCGCGAAGCCTCAAACAGCTTGCCCAGTTCCGCCTCGCTGGGCAGGCGATCGTCGGCCTTCAGCGCCCCGGACTGGATGTGCGAGTGCAGATACTCAAAAACACGCCGGTGCTTGGCGGTTGGATGTGCGGGGTTCGGCTCCGGCGGTGGCGCCAGTTTGATTGCCGTCTTGCGCGGTCGTGCCATCCACTTCCCTCTCTGCGTGGGCGTTGGTCCCTGGCGGACCGCCAATTCGTTCGCTTCGTAAAGAACACTACAGCAGCCGCCAAAGATTTGTCGATGCAATTCCGCCATACCTGCGCAAAAAATGCTTAGCGCAGTTGCTGCTCTCTTCGCCGGCCCGCTGCCCGGCCCCACTCCCCATCCCGATTCCAGATTGTCCCTCTAAACCATTAGAACGACGCAACTTGGAAAGCACCCCCCACAAGCCAGCGAATTCCCTCCACCGAGCCTCAATGCGCATGATCACCCATCGGATGAGCAATCTTTGTCTTTCCAATCTCGAACGGCTTACTTTCAACTGGATCAAGCACGTCCCGGCCCTCCCGCACGTGAAACGTCCGGTCCACCGCCACGTCCCGGAACCGCTGCCGCTGGCCCGTTACCGGCCACCAGATCTCGATCTCCCGGATCGACGAAGCCTTCCCCACGCCGATGTGCTGCCGCATTGGATTGCCGCCAAAGCTCGAAACCGACCCCACCGCCCGGTAGATCGATCGCTCACGCCCTGCCTCCTCAATCGTCACCTTGATCCGCGCCCCATACGCCGCCCGATTGGTCCGTACCCCCTCCAGAACCAGCGTCACCCAATGATTCCCGTGCCCCGGATTGTGATACAGCGCGGGCATGAACCGATCCCCCTGAAAGGCCCCGCCCAGCTCTTCAAACACATCTTCGTTGCCGTTGTTCTCGATGTCCGCAAACGCGATACCATGCCCCTTTTGCAGATTGCCGAACCCCCCGGAAGTCGTCACATCCTGGAAGTAGCGCCCCTGGTCGTTGCGGAACATCCGCTTGGGCAAAAGCGACTCATAGGACGACTCGCCCAGTCCCAGGTACACGTCCAGCCAGCCGTCGTTGTCCAGGTCGCCGAAGTTGCCCGCCATGGTCGTAATCGCCCGGTCCAGCCCCGCCGCGCGCGGCACGTCGGTAAACGTCCCGTCGCGGTTGTTGTGAAACAGGTGCGAGACCGCGGCGTGGTGCGGCTTGCCCAACTCGAAGGCGCCTACATCCTCCAGCGAAGTGGTCGCATACCCACCGACAAAGATGTCCAGCCATCCGTCGTTGTCGTAATCGAAGAACCATGTAGGGAAGGTGTGCCGGTTGCCGCCCAGCCCTGCTTTCTGGGTCACGTCGGTAAAGATCCATTCCCCGGTTTCCGGGTGCTTCGGGTCGCGCGGCCCGTCGTTGCGAAACAAAAAACTGCCGCCGAACATCGTCGATACATACAAGTCCGGCCGCCCATCGTTGTTGTAGTCGCCCCAGGCCACGCCCTTCACAAAGCCCAGATTCGACCCCAGCTTGCCCGCCGCCCCCGGCGCCTGAACCTCGGTAAACGTGCCATCGCGGTTGTTATGAAACAACTGGCAGGGATGCATATCTCCCGGTTTCGACTCGTGGCCCACAAACAGATCCAGCCAGCCGTCGCCGTCGTAATCCGCCCACGCCGCCCCCTGCGTCGGACCCGCCGTCAGCAATCCCGCCTCTTCCGTTACGTCGTCGAAGGTTCCATCCCCGTTGTTCCGCAACAGCGAAAGCGGATACTCCCCATATTTGCCCCACCACGCCCCGCGCAGTACCAGCACATCCGGGAGCCCGTCGTTGTTGTAATCGGTCAGCACCAGGTTCAGCCCGCCGATCTCATCCGCCAGTCCGGCCTCCTTGGTCCGGTCGGTGAACGTTCCATCCCCGTTGTTGTGATAGAAATGCATTGCGTCCAGCGGCCCCGACGACGACACCATCACATCCAGCAGCCCGTCTTCGTCGAAGTCCTCCACAATGGCCCCGCCCGAGAGTTCCATGTTCGTGATGCCGGCCAGCGCCGCCACATCGGGAAAATATCCGATGTCGTACTCGGATGCGAACAGCTCCGGCGGCGCAAGCCACTGCTCCGGCACATCCTGCGGGTAGCGCCCCAGTTGCTGATAGGCGATATTCAGCAGCCAGCGGCACAGATTGCTGCCGGGGTTCAGTTCCAGGGCCCGCGTATACTCCCGCACCGCTCCCTCGGCCCCCCGCGTCTTTTGGTGAATCCCGCCGCCGCGCAGCGGAAAGTTGCAGGACAGCGCGTTGTGCACCCCGATGCAGTTTTGCTGCTCGCCCAGCCGCAGGTAGGCCAGCGCCAGCTCCTGGTGAATCTGTGCCTGGATCGAGCGCGGCACCTCGGCCAGGTGCGACTCCATCAGCTTCACCAGCTCTTCCAGCGTCTCCACCGCCCGTTCGCTGCGCCCGGCGCGCAACTGCTCGTTGCCCAGCTCCACCCGCACGGTCATCTCGTCGCGCAGCGGCAGCTTCCGGCTCAGCAGCGCCTGGTAATACGGAATCCGCTCGAACGGCTTGCTGGGATCGGCCCTCCAGTCGTTGCCGTCGAAGATCGCCCGCAGCCGCTCCCCCATCCGCCGCGCACCCTCGCCATGGGGCAAGGGCGCCGAGCGCACGGGAACCTGATCCTGGACCTCGTCCTGGCTCAACACCGCGTTTTGCGGCTGGCCCTGCGCCGGAACCTGGCTCCCCATCCCCACCTGCGCCGCCGTCGGAACGGGCTTCTGCGTCGAATCCTGGCCCCCGCTCTGCCCCCAAACCCAGGTTCCCGCCGTCACCACCACCACGCCGGCCGTTCCCCGCAGCCAGTTCAACCGCCCGCCATGCATCCCGCTCACCCTTCGATCGCCGCGGCGATCCCGGCCCGCACCTCGTCCGGCAGCGCAGGCATGGCCCCCGACTGCGACGCCACCCATCCACCCCACCGGTTCCCGGCCTCATTCAGCGTCGCCAGGTCCGCCCCACGCAGCAGATAATGCGTCAGCGCCGCCGTAAACGCGTCCCCCGCCCCGATCGTGTCCGTCACCTTCACTTCGATCCCAGGGTGTTCGTGCCACTCCTCCCGCGTCACCAGCAGGCTGCCGTGGCCGCCGCGCGTCACCGCCACCATCTCCAGCGTCGGAAACTCCTCCAGCAGCCGTTCCGCGCCCATTCGCAGCGGATCAGTCCCCGGCCCATCGTCCGCCGGCAATCCCAGAAGTCCCAGCACCAGCGGAACCTCCGCGTCGTTCATCTTCATCACCGTCGCCAGCTCCAGCGACTCCTGGATCACCTCGCCGGAGTAAAACGGCGCCCGCAAATTCACGTCGAACACCCGGATGCACGACGACGAGGTCTGCGCCGCCAGCGTCTGAATTGTCTGTCGCGACTCCAGGCTCCGCTGCGCCAGCGACCCAAAGCAGATCGCGTCCGCTCTCTCGGCCAGGCGCACCCACTCATCCGAAAGCTCCAGAAAATCCCACGCCGCCGGCTGGTGAATCGTATAACCAGGCTGACCGCCCTGGAAATACACCGTCACCCGTCCCGTCTCGTGCGCCGGGTCAACCTCAAGCGAGCTCGCGTCCACCGGCAGAGGGTCCAGCCGCTCCACCGCAAGCCTGCCCATATCGTCCCGCCCTATCCGGCTAAGCAGCACAGCGTGGTTGCCCAATCGCCCGGCCATGACGGTAAAGTTCGCCGGCGCACCGCCCAGCCGCGGCCCCTCCGGCAATACGTCCCACAGCAATTCGCCCAATCCGAGAATCAGATGCGGTTCCTTCAAAGCCTTACTCCAACGGCCGCCCGTTTTCTGCTTCGATCCAATCTCCAGCGATCGATCTCCGCCGCCAACATCGAAATCCAGCTCCCTTCGTCAATGCAAAGGGATGCGCGGCCTGCCCAGCAAACAGCTTTCCTTCTGCCACCCTGTCTCGTCAAATGTTTTCGTATTGAAATTCCGCCACGGCCCGCGGACTGATCCCGATCCTTGGTCCCTGATCCCTGTCTTCACCCCACCCACCGCCAAACCGAGCAATCCTCCCAATTCGACGATGCATATTCCCCCTCCGGCTGGTTCGCCAGAATCCTGTGATCCGCGATCGCATCCGCCTTCGACCGCTTCACCTTTCCCAAGAACAGCCGCCTGAATCCCCTCTCCCCCTCCAACACCCCCTCCTGCTCATTGTTCACATACAGCAGATCCAGCTCCCCTGCCCGCCCCGCCATGCTTTTCCGCCATCCCGCAAGCAGCCTCCGCATCACCGCCGCCCCAAACGGGTTGAACAGGAACGCCACCACCGGCCCCTCCGGCAGCTCAAAGTTCACCGCATCCCCTTCGACCATCCGCATCGGCGCCCGCGCCCGTCCCGCCGCCCGCCAGATCCCCATATTCTTGCGCGCAATCCCCGCCAGCGCCGGATGCAGCTCCACCCCCACCACCGCCTTGAACTTGAGCTCCGAGGACAGCAGCACCGCCCGCCCCATCCCCGCTCCCAAATCCACAAACGTAGTCTCCTCCATCGCCCCCGCCGGCCCACTCCTCCGCCATCGTCTCACCAGCGCCTGAAACACCGACGGCGCAACCCCGTAGTAAGCCGTCGTGTGCCGGTCGTGCCGATGCCCGCTCTTGAGGTGTCTCCCCGCAACCAACCCGCTCGTCCTAACCCCAAACTCCACATCGAACGGATGCCGCGTAAACCCCTCCTTCACTTTGAGCCCCGGCAGCAATCGCCGCGTCCCTTTCGCCGCTCCGCCGTTTTTCTCTCTCGCGTCAACTTTCACGGTTTGAACCTTAGCACATACCCGTCAGCCCGAAGCGAGGATGCGCGGGCAGGCAGAGCCGTCGGCGGGATTGCATCCAACTCCGGCGCGCGCAGCCACGAGCAGAGGCCCTCGAAAAAAACTTCCAGTTTAAGCCACAAGGGGAGCTATAATCCGCTTCTTCCGTATTTCCCTTCAGCCGGACGAACCTATGATCGCGTTTCCCGCTCTGCCGCATGAACTCGAATCCATCGTCGAACGATTCATCGCGCCGCTCACTATGGTGTGGTTCTCCGTCCACTGGCTTTTCCGGGGTCCCGGCAAGGACGACTCCGGCGGGGCGAAAAAAGACCCTGAAGAGGAGAGAATAGCTGCAGAAGGAGAGAGAAAAGCCACCGACAGGGGCTCTTTTGCGGGCATTTTGTCGGCCGCGCTCATGTCTGATCTTCTTCTTCCGCTTTTTCCCCACGTCCGACTTCCCTGCGTCCGACGCAAAAGAGATCTCCCGGCAGGCTGCAATAGTGATCTCCTGGCAGGCTGCAATCTGGGCACTCCTCATCGGCGCCGTCGCCGGCATCTCGACGCGAATCCTGCACGCAAAGAAAGAAACCATCCTCAAACTGGAGCAAAGCACGAATGCCACCAAAAAGAAGGTTGTCAACCACCCGGGACTATGGGGGTTGGCGGTAGCCTGCGGCACGGCTCTTGGCCTGGCCTCGCTCATCGTCTACTACGCCTGCCCTCCCTACTGCGCACCCCATCTATGGCTCATGTGGGGCTTCCTGTCCCTCCTCTGTTTCTATCGGTTCGCATGCCTCTTCCTCTTTGGAGATTGACCATGAAGCGTACCATCGTTCTGGCTCTCGCATTGCTCCCCGCGGCGATGACCATCCAGTCGCAGCAGCCAAAACCTTTTGACTGCTCTGCATCCTCGTCGTTCCTGCCGGGCGGCACGTTTTCGTTGACCGCGGACTCCGCAACCACCGGGCTGCCTGCATCGTTTCAACTCACACTTGCTCCTACAGTCGCGACGGAAAAGAAGCTCCAGGTATCGTGGTTCGCCAAGGATGAAAAGGACCTTTCCTTCCCCATTCCGCCCAACGCCACCGACGGAATCTACGATATTCAGCAATTCAAGAAAACCATCCCCGCCACGCCGAAAACCGCTAGCACATCCGCGACGGAGACCGTAACCAGCGACATCGCCACGTTCTCCCCAACCCAGATTGTGGTCCAGACCACCGCCATCACTGCTGTTTCGCCCGCCGCGGCATTTGCCGACGACAGCCGCTCCAACCAGCTTGTTCTTATCGGCCAAGGCTTTTGCCCGTCGGATAAGACCACGCCCAACGATCACGTTCAATTCCGCTTCACTGGATTGCCAACCCCCGTCCTTTGCGGAACCATCCTCCACGGAGCCGCTGTCAACGAAGGATGCTACAAGCTCAACGTCGACAACGACCGGCAGATCACCCTCTCATTTCAAAAGCTCAAGCAGGCCTCCGACTACTTCAAAGGCAAGCAAGGCTTCGCCATTGCAGTGGACGGCGTCTGGACCGCTCCTGCCACTCTGACCCTGATCGATACAACCCAGAGCACCCCCCTCACCGTGGCAGTGGCCGGCTTCCTCCTGATCGTAGTCATCATCTATCTTCTTCTCCGCAGCGGCGAGCATGCCACCAAACAGACAATGAACGGCAAGACTTATTGGCTCAGCGTGCTGTTTTACGACGTGCAGACCAACAGTTATAGCCTCTCCAAGTGCCAGTTCTATGCCTGGACCGCCGCCGCCGTCATCGGCTATCTCTTCCTGGCGGTATCGAAGAGCTTTGTCCAGGGCAGCGCCATCTTCCCCGACATTCCACCGGGCCTTCCCGGCATTCTCATCGCCAGCGTGGGAACCGTCGTCCTCTCAAACGGAATTACCAGCGCAAAGGGCGATAAGGGAGCCGGAGCGCAAGGGCCTAATCTCTCTGACTTCATCGCCAGCGGCGGCATGGTCGCCCCGGATCGCCTCCAATTCGCCATCTGGACCGTGGTGGGTATCGGCACATTTCTTGCCATCGTCTTCCAGAGCGACCCGAGAAACATCAACGATCTGCCCGCCATTCCCTCGGGCTTCCTGCAGTTGATGGGAATCAGCTCCGGCGGATACCTCGCCGGAAAACTCGCTCGCAAAGCCGGCCCCACGATCGCTGCAATCGTTGTGAAAACCGAGAATTCCATGTTCAAATTCCAACTCACCGGCAGCGGCCTGTCCCGTTCGGCAACCTTCAGCATCGACGACCAGCCGATCTTTCCCGACAGCATCCTGCGCAAAGACGGTCAGCCCGGACTCCCTGAAGTGGTGCAGCAGGATCCTTCCATCACCGACCCGGACTATGCGCGAATCCTCACCTTCTATCTCAAGAACTTTCCAGACTTCTGGTTGGGCGGCCCGCGTAACTTCACCATCACCAACCCCGACTCGCAGAAGGCCACCATGAGTTACCAGAAATTCAAGGTGGCTTCGGGTTCCATCGAGATTGCTGCTGCTCCTCCTTCGCCCGCTTTGACAGCTCCGGTGCCCGCACCAACGGCTCCCACGCCTGCACCGGCAACTCCCACGCCCACACCAACAACTCCCGCGCCCGCACCGACAACTCCCGCGCCCGCACCAACAACTCCCGCGCCCGCGGCGGCCACATTCAAGATGACTGGCGAGTGTCTGGACTCGAATCTGACGGTCACATGCGCAGTTGCAGGGAGCACGGCAGACCCGGTCGAAGTCAAGCGAACCGATCCCACAACAAAAGATGCCACTGGAAAGGAAGTTCCGCCGCCTGCAACGTCTTACAACGGAACAGTAACCGGGCTCACCAAGGGTGACGTAGTTACCGTGTCCATCACCGACGAGGCAGGCTTTACCAGGAAAATAGAGCCCGTGACTGTCGCCTGACCCGGACGGGATCGGGCCGGGTGCCGGGTTTCCCAGGTCTCGCCTCACTCCTTGAGAGCGGGGAAACCGCTGTATCCGGCTCCTTCCTTTCCGGGCGCTGTCCATGAGGCGATGTACATTCTTGTTGAAACTTGAGTAAATTTCCGACAGAATGAAAAGCACTTCACTTTGGGCGCCTCCCACCGATCGCGCCTCTTCCTGTTTTTTTTGATTCGCTTTGCACTGCTCTATGGTTCCAACAGGCAGCTTCCAACCCCGCGGAGCAGACTTGTTTCAGAAAATGGTTCATTCAGGGACCGTTTCCAGGTCCGCAACTCATGAGCCGGGTCAGCGCCGCACCGGCCTCACAACCAGCGCAAGTCAAGACTTGTTGGAGGAGCAGCCGTGAAAAGATCCGCATCTGGATGGATGCTTTGTTGCATCCTTTCCATCGCCACCCTTGCATTCGCCCAGACCGCAACCACATCACTCCGCGGAGTCGTCAAGGACTCCAGCGGCGCATTGGTTCCCGGAGCTTCCATCACCATCTCGGACCAGGCCACTGACAATGCGTATCACGCTGTCTCAAACGCCTCCGGCTTCTACATCTTCCCCATCATCTCCCCGGCCCACTATCTCATCTCCGTCACCTCTAGCGGCTTTGCCACGCGCAGCGTGACCGCCGAGCTGCTCGTCGACCAGCCGGCGACCATCGATTTCACCCTCAGCGTCAAGGCCGAGCCGGTCACCGTCGACGTCAGCACCTCGGCTGAGACTCTCGACTTTACCGACGCCACCATCGGCAACTCGGTGGGCAACGTCACCATCGAATCGCTGCCCATGGAAGGCCGCGACCCGGTTAACCTGCTCAGCCTGCAACCGGGCGTTCTCTATGTTGGCAACCAGATCACAGACAGCCGCCAGGGCGCGGTGGCGGGCGGACGCAGCGACCAGGGCAACGTCACCCTCGACGGACTTGACGACAACGACCAGATCGGCGGCGCGGCCTTCACCGGCATCCTGCGCTCCACCCTCGACTCGACCCAGGAGTTTCGCGTCACCACCTCCAACGGCACCGCCGCTTCGGGCCGCTCCTCCGGCGCTCAGGTCGACCTGGTCACCAAGAGCGGAACAAATCAGCAGCACGGCGCGCTCTATGAGTACTACCGCCCCACCAACACCGTCGCCAACTCTTTCTTTAACAAGTACGACGAGCTGGCCACCGGCGAACCGAACATCCCCCAGAAGTACGTCATGAACACCTTCGGCGGCAGCACAGGAGGCCCAATCAAGAAAGACAAACTCTTCTACTTCTTCAATTACGAGGGCCGCCGCCAGGCTATCTCCGACGTCGTCGGCGCCACCGTGCCCACAGAGAGCTTCATGCAAGGCGAGTTGCAGTACCCTGATGCGGTGACGGGCAACGCTGATTTACTGACAGCCTCACAGGTAGCGACGTTGGATGCAGCCTGCGCCAACAATACCTTTAACGGCGAGCCGGTTTGCCCCAACGGCCCCGGCGCCAACGCCGCCGTTCTCGCCTACTACGCCAATGTGCCCACCGCAACAGGCTCTGTCCTGGGCGACGGCGGCTTCAACTCCGGCTCTTACTTCTTTACCTCCCCGGCGCCATCCACGCTCAACACCAGCATCCTCAAGATCGACTACAACATGAACAGCAAAAACCACTTCTATGTCCGTGGAAACCTGCAGAAGGATACCGCCGCGGGCGATGAAAACCTTCCCGGACAGCCTCCCGCGTCCTTTACCGACGACAACACCAAGGGCATCGCGGCCGGCTACACCTGGGTTCCCACGGCCAACGTTGCCAACGACCTGCGCTATGGCTATATCCGCCAGGGCTACCAGGACAGCGGCATCAACTCCGGCTCATGGGTTCAATTCTATGGCCTTACCCAGCCCGAGGCCCAGACCTTCACCGCCCTTCTCCATGTCCCCGTCAACAACATCACCGACAACCTGAGCTGGACCAAGGGTTCGCACACCTTCTCCCTTGGCGGAAACTGGCGCGGCATCACCAACCACCACAGCAGCAATAGCGGCTCCTACGACTGGGCCACCACCGCCAATGCCCTTTCGACCAATCTGAGCCTCCCGGCCAACATGGCAAGCAGCTTTACCGGAGACTTGGTGGAAGACTACTCGAATCTCATGGGAGTCGTCGCTCAGCTCTGGGATGTGTATAACTACAAGATCACCGGCCCAACCACCGGCACGGCCCTAGCCGAGGGCGACTACGTGACCAAGAACTTCCGCTCCAACGAGTTCGAGGGCTACGCGCAGGACTCCTGGCACGCCCGCCGCAACCTCACCGTTACCTACGGCGTGCGCTACACCTACCTGCAGACCCCTTATGAGACCAACGGCCAGCAGATCGCGCCCACCGTCGATACCGATGCCTGGTACAAGAAACGTGAATCCGCCGCGCAGCATGGCCAGATCTACGAGCCGCTGGTGTCGTTCGCGCCTGCCGGCAAGGCCAACCACGCCCCCGGATACTGGCCCGCGCAGAAAGGCAACTTTGCCCCGCGCCTCGGCATCGTCTTCGCGCCCGACGTAAAGACCTCCATCCGCGCCAGCGCCGGCATCTACTTTGACCACTACGGCGAGGCTCTCGTACAGAGCTTCGACTCGATTGGCTCCTACGGCCTCACCGCTGCCATCACCAACACAGTCGGCGTGCTGGGCCTCTCCACCGCGCCCCGCTTCACCAGTCCCCACAACCTGCCCAATATCCCCATGCCCCCCTTCTCACCCACGCAGACCTTCCCTTTCACGCCTGATCCCTACGCCTTCGCCATCGACTGGGGCATGGACAACCACCTCAAGACGCCCTACGCTGAGTCCTTCGACTTTTCTGTCCAGCGCCAGTTACCCGGCGGCTTCACCCTGGAGACCGCCTATGTCGGCCGCCTCGGACGCCACCTTCTCCAGCAGCTCGATCTGGCCGAGCCGGTAGACTACGTTGACCCCAGCGGCGCAGGCGACTACTACAGCGCCGCCAAAATCCTCAACAAGGAGGTCGATGCCGCTCCCTTCGGGGTGTACACCTTCACCAACCCCGCCTCCATCGGCTTTTGGGGGCCGACAAGCAATCAAAAAGTGAACGACAATATTGCGCCCATCCCCTACTTCGAGCATGTCTTTCCCTACATGAAGGGAGTCGACTATGAGGGTGAAAACGCAACCCAGGCCATCTTCAACAACGGTTGGTCGCTCATGCGCTACCTCGCCGGCGAAACCGCCAGCATTGCTAACTTCGACGTCTTCGGCATCTACCCCGGAAGCCCCAACACCGGCCCAGGCGCCCCGCCCTCAACCTTCTGGAGCAACCAGTTCTCCTCCCTCTATGGGCTGGACTCGATCGGCACCAGCTCCTACAACGCGCTGCAGTTTACCCTCCACCATCCCGCCTCGCATGGCATGACGGTCGACTTCAACTACACTTACTCCAAATCCTTGGACATAGGCTCTGAGGCCGAGCGCGCAAGCCGCCGTAACCTGACCAACACCGACAACGGCTTCAACGAGTCCGGCATCCAGAACACCTGGAACCCCAAGCTCAACAAGGGACCCTCGGACTTTGACACCCGCAGCCTGATCACCGCCGACTGGTCCTATGTGCTGCCTTTTGGCCGCGGCAAAGCCTTGCTGGGCAACGAGAACCGCATAGCTGACGCTTTCATCGGCGGATGGCATTGGGCCGGGCTAGGCCGCTGGACCAGCGGACTGCCCTTCTCCCTCATATCCCCCACATACCCCACCAACTGGGACAATGATTCCTGGATGTGGAACGTCGGCGGCGTAAAGACCCACAGAAATTTCTCAGGAGGCGTTTTCCACGCCTTCGACGCCGCCACCGTCACCGCCATGAACAACGGCATCTATTCCGGCGCCTCCGTTCGGATCCCCGACGCAGGAGAAGCCGGGTCGAGGAACAACTTCCGCGGAGACGGCTACTTGGACCTTGACTCCTCGCTCGCCAAGACCTGGAGCCTGCCCGAAAAGATGCAGCTCAAGTTTGCCGCCGAAGTTTACAACATCTCCAACACAGTCCGCTTTGATGCCAGTCCCAACGGACTGGATGCGTATGTTACCGGCTCACTCCTTGGTAATTACTTTGCGCCTCTCTCCACCTACCGCCGCATGCAGTTCGGCCTGCGCCTGGAATTCTAGCGAACCTGTCACCCAGTCCGACGAACGCCCTGGGTCAATCGATTTGACCACCTCGGCACATCGTCAAACCGGAAAGCGGGGCCCGGCGACGAGGCCCCGGCCCGGCATCGGAAGTGTCGCTAAAAGCCCACCAACACCATCCAAAAACGCGCCATTTCGTGCGGATTTTGGCCCAAAAAGCGCGCTAATTTCGCATTTTCCGGTAAGCTCCACATCGCGCTTCTGCTCAAAGCGGGGCATTCTGTAGCCCCATTTGCTTGAATTCGCCGCCCTGTAGCACTCC
>DASWZM010000404.1:0-6493 GCA_036404455.1 Occallatibacter sp.
CGGACTAGCAACGCGGCTGGAGAGGGGATTTGTGCGATGAAGGGGTTTGCGTTTTGGGGGATTTGCCTTGGCCTGGGAGTGGCAGGGTTAGCGACGCCGGGAGCGCTGGGACAGTGGAATACGCCGAATCCGGTGGTGAGCTTCGAGAAGCGGGCCGATGGAGTGGAGGTGCGGCAGAAGGATGGCGTGCTGCGGCTGGAAGTGAAGGCGGAGGATGTGCTGCACGTGACGTACTCTCCGCTGAGCGTGGCGGCGCCGGCACGGGCGTCGGACTGGGTACTTGTGAAGCGGGATTGGCCGGGAGCGGCGTTTGAGGTGAGTTCGGATGAGAAGGCAGTGACGCTTTCGACGGCGAAGTTGAGGGTGGTGGTGGAGCGGGGGAGCGGGGCGTTGCATTACATAGGGGCGGAGGGCGCCGGAACGACGGCGGCTGGAGCGACGGGACCGGGGTCGACGGGCGGGGCCATGCGGGGGAAGATGCTGACGACGGACAGCTACCGGTCGCTGCGGCCGGTGGAGGTGAATGGCGAGAAGACGTTTCATGCGGAGGTGTCGTTCGCGATCTATGGGTCGCACGAAGGGTTTTATGGGCTGGGGCAGCACCAGGCGGGGGTGTGGAACTATCGCGGGGAGACGGTGGATCTGTCGCAGGAGAACACGAATATTGCAATTCCGCTGCTGGTTTCGACCAACGGATATGGGATCTTCTGGAATAACCCGTCGCGCAGCCGGGTGAACAACCGGTTTGTGCACGCGCTGTATCTGAGCGCGGAGGTTGCGGACCGGGTGGATTACTACTTTCTTTACGGGCCGGAGCCGGATGCGATTATCGGACACTACCGCGAGCTGACGGGCGAGGTTCCGATGTTTGGCCGTTGGGCTTATGGGTTCTGGCAGTGCAAGAACAAGTACCAGTCGCAACAGGAGCTTTTGACGGTGGCGAGCCGGTACCGGGCGCTGCACATCCCGGTGGACAACATTGTCCAGGACTGGTTCTGGTGGGTGACGATGGGGGAGATGAAGTGGAACCCGAACTATCCGGACCCGCAGGGAATGATCGACCAATTGCACAAGGAGCACTTTCACCTGATGGTTTCGATCTGGCCGTACTTCCGGCCGGGGAGCCCGGTGTACGACGAGTTCGAGAAGAAGGGGTGGTTCATCGCCAAGACAGTGTCGCCGAGCTTTCATCCGGTGGGACAGGCGCTGTATGACGCGACCAACCCCGAGGCGCGGAAGCAGTATTGGGCGAATGCGAACACGGCGCTGTTCCAGAAGGGCGTGGATGCGTGGTGGCTGGACACCGATGAGCCGGAGACCGAGGGGCGGGAAGATAACATCCTGACTGCGAACAAACTGTATGTGGGCTCGGGAGCGCGGTATGCGAATGTGTATCCGCTGTTTCACGCGGGAGGGGTATCGGAAGGACAGCGGGCGGCTTCGGGCGAGAAGCGGGTGTTCATTCTGTCGCGGTCGGCGTATGCGGGTTCGCAAGGGTATGGCGTGACGGCCTGGTCGGGGGATGTGCTGAGCGATTGGATGACGTTTCAGAGGCAGATTCCGGCGGGGCTGAACTACTCGATCTCGGGGATGCCGTATTGGACGACGGATATTGGAGGGTTTATTTCAGGCGGGAACCTGAACGATCCTAAGTTCAGGGAGCTGTTTGTGCGATGGTTCCAGTTTGGGGCGTTCTCGCCGATCTTCAGGGTGCATGGGACGCGGAATCCGGATGAGAACGAACTGTGGTCGTATGGGGCGGATGCGCAGAAGATTCTGGTGGACTACGATACGCTGCGCTACCGGCTGATGCCGTACATCTACTCCGAGGCGTGGCAGGTGACGAGCCATCACGGGACGCTGATGCGGCCGCTGGTGATGGATTGGCGGGAAGACGTGGAGGCGCAGAACACGGGGGACGAGTACCTGTTTGGGCCGGCGATCCTGGTGAGCCCGGTAACTACGGAGGGAGCGACGAGCCGGACGGTGTATCTGCCGGCTGCGACTTGGTACGACTTCTGGACGGGCGAAAAGGTGGAGGGCGGAAGGCGGATTCAAGCGGATGCGCCATTGGAGAAGCTGCCGCTGTTTGTGCGGGCGGGATCGATTGTGCCGATGGGACCGGCGATGGAGTGGGCGACGGAAAAGCCGGCGGACCCGATCGAGCTGCGGATTTATCCCGGCGCGGATGGGGACTTTACCTTCTATGAGGATGAAAACGACAGCTACAGGTATCAGAAGGGCGCGCATGCGACCATTGCGCTGCACTGGGACGATGGGGCGAAGACGCTGACGCTGGGGGCGCGCGAGGGAAGCTTCCCGGGGATGCCGGCGGAGCGGAGTTTCCGCGTGGTGCTGGTGGGGAGTGGGCATGGAGTGGGGATTGGGGAGAGTGAGAAGTCGGAGGCGGAGGTGCGGTACAAGGGGGTAAAGACAGCTTCCAGCTTCTAGAGCGGAACCAGAGTAAACGTGTCCTTGCAGAGAGTCTTCTGGGTGGCTTTTTCTTAAGGAAAAAGCCACTTAGCGGGCTTGCTTTCGGGATACATCTACTCTGGTTCCGCTGTAGCTGCCAGCTTCCAGCTCCTAGCTTCGGACTCCAAGCGACTGGCTTTCATTACGTACCATTTCTTTCGGCTTTGAGTGCAGTGGCCTGGGGGTAGAAAGCGTCACGCTCAAGGCTATGAGCCAGTGGCTAGAAGCTCGTGCTTTCGAGGAGGGTGGAGACTAAGGCGAGGGGAAGACCGACGATGTTGAAGTAGTCGCCTTCGATGCGGGGGATCCAGCGGGCGGCGCGGCCCTGGATGGCGTAGGCGCCGGCTTTGTCCATAGGTTCGCCGGTGGCGATGTAGGCGGCAATTTCTTCATCGGAGAGGGTGAGAAAGCTGACCGCGGTGACTTCCGCGGCTACTTCGGTGGCTTGGGCGGTGACGACAGCGACGCCGGTGATGACGCGATGGGTGCGGCCGGAGAGGAGACGCAACATGCGGGCGGCGCCGGCGGGGTTTTCGGGTTTGCCGAGGATGTGGTTGTCGAGGGTTACGGTGGTGTCGGCGCCGAGGACTACCAAAGACCGGCGGTCGAGGTTTGCGGTATCCCAGGTCTCAGAATCGAGACCTGGGGCACCCTGCATTTGTGGGTTGGCCAGTTCGGGTTGTGCGGAGATTTCCGAAAGGACTCCCTCAGGGGCTAAAGCCCCCGCCTCCTTTAGTTGATTTTGCGGCACGACTGAAGTCGTGCCCTGATACAAAACCGAGCCCTCAGCGGATCTGGTGGGATCCTGCGTCAACTGGTGAAAGACGGCTTGCGCTTTTTCGCGGGCGAGACGGACGACGTAGGCGATGGGGTCTTCGTTGGGTTTAGGGTCTTCGGGGATGTGGGCGGGGTAAACCTGGAACGTGAAGCCGGCCTGGGTGAGGAGTTCGCGGCGGCGGGGGGAGGCTGAGGCCAGGATCAGCATCGTGTATTCAGACAGTAAGGCCGGTTTGGAGGCCGGAGGGGGTGGCGAGGCCCCAGGCCATGGCGGGGGTGTTGTGGGCGAGGCCGAAGCGGCCGTCGGGGCCGAGGAGGATGATGCCGCCGTGGCCGCCGAGACGGTTGTAGAGGTAGGAGATGGCTTCGCGGGCGGCGATTTCGGGGACGGTGCCGGCGGCGACGCGGTCGGTGGCCCACTTGCCGAGGACCAGCTTCATGATGGGTTCGCCCCAGCCGGTGAGGGAGACGGCGGCGGCGAGATTGTCGGCATAGCAGCCGCAACCGATGAGGGAGGAGTCACCGACACGGCCGGGGGTCTTGTTGAGGGTTCCACCGGTGGAGGTGGCGGCGGCGAGATTGCCGCGGGTGTCGAGGGCTACGGCGCCTACGGTGTCATGGGAGCCGAATCCCGGCGACGAAGACTTGTTCTTCCACCAATGCTGGCCAGGATCGCTCGCAGCGTCCCGAGGGCCGCTGCCCGAATCGCCGGGGACACCGGATTCTGACCCCAGCGACCAAGACCCGTCGCTAGGGACCCCAGTTTCGGGGTCTTTGTCGTCCTGGAGGACCTGGCCGGAGAAGGACAGGTCGGCGAGGCCGGCGGCGTGGCGGGCTTTTGCGTGGGCGAGGCGTTCGCGCTCACGGTCGAGGACCAGCTCGGCGTTGTCGATGAGGGTCATGCCGTGGGAGTGGGCAAACTGCTCGGCGCCGGGGCCGACGAAGTAGACGTGGGGGCTTCTTTCGAGGACCAGCCGGGCGGCCTGGATGGGGTTGCGAAGGCGCTCGACGCAGGCTACGCCACCGGCTTTCATGCGGCCGCCGTCCATGAGCAGAGCGTCGAGTTGAACGCGGCCGTCGGAGGTGAGGAAGCTGCCGCGGCCGGCGTCGAAGGCGGGATCGTCTTCAAGGACGGAGACAGCGGCTTCGACGGCGTCGAGGGCGGAGCCGCCGAGGGAAAGAACGTCGTATCCGGCTTCAAGGGCGATGCGCACGCCGGCTTCGTGGGCGGCAGCGGCGCCGGCGGGAATGGCCCAGGCGCCGCCGTGGACGAGGAGGATGGGATCGTGTGCGGCTGGGGTGGTCACGGGAATCATGGTAGAGCATTGCGGGGCCGGAGGAACAGGTGTCAACCTGAAGCGCGAAGACAAGTGGGGATAAATAATTGAAAACAAGAGAGAACAGAGCCATTCATTGGATTGCATTCAATTTCATGAGAATGCGTTAACCTAAGAACAACAAAAGCGAAATAACTCGATAGGGGAGTGGGTCAGGGCTCTCCCGATCTCTTCGGGCCACTTCCGCAGTTTTGCAAATGGGGATTTTGAAGAAGGGGCGATTCCGCACAGGAATTGCCCCTTCTTCGTTTCTGCACGGAAGACGAAAAAGTGGGGAATGCTGGAACGGGAATGGCGGGCGATTGACGACACGGAGACAGACAGCAGTAAGGAAGAACGGCAAGGGAAGAGTAAAAAAGCTCAACGAAGAGGCGTTCAAGATCGCGGATGAAAAAGCCCTCGAGATTGTCCAGTCTCTTCTGAAAAGGGCGATCGAGGGCCATGTATTGAGCGCTCGATTGCTGGTTGAGCTTGCAGAAGGAAACCGGGATGTGGAGGAAGCCATCGCGATGCGGCCACTTCGCAGCCTGGCGTTGCAACTCGCGGGGGAGCCGCAATGGCAGGACGAGCCGCCGGATGTCTCGGCGGAAACAGAAGCTGGAAGCCGGGAACTGGTACGGGGTTGAAATTTGAATTGGCGGGGAATGCGGTGGAAATGCACGGGGATCGGACCCGCGTGTTCCGCAGTATTCCCGGGAAGAAAGAAGAGACGCGGATGAAGCTCACGATGGACGATTGGTTCGGCGCCGGAAAATGGATGGGACAGAAACTCGAGCTGGGATTTGGGCTGGGAGTGTGCCTGCTATGGATGGCGTTGGGCAATGTTGCCGGCGCGCAGGCGGTGAGCACGACGACGGTTCAGGGGACAGTGTATCTGGCCAACGGGCAGGTTGGCGCGGGGACAGTGCACGTGAGCTGGCCGGCGTTTACGACGGCGAACGGCCAGGCAGTGACGGCCGGGCAGATGATGGTGGCGATCGCGCCGGACGGATTTGTGAGCGTGAATCTTGCGCCGAACCTGGGGGCGCTGCCGGCGGGGCTCTATTACACGGCGGTGTACTACCTGAGCGACGGCTCGACGAACACCCAGTACTGGGTGGTACCGGCGGCGGCGCAGGCAAGCCTGGCGCAGGTGCAGGCGCAGTTGATGCCGGCGGCGCAGGCGGTGCAGGCGGTGAGCAAGTCGTATGTGGACCAGACGATCGCGGAGCTGACGGAGAGCCTGCTGACGGCGTCGGGCGGGACACTGAGCGGGCCGCTCTATTTGAACGGGGATCCGACGCAGCCGTTGCAGGCATCGGACAAGCACTATGTGGACGCGGCCTTCAGCGAGGCGGTTCCGTTGGCCGGCGGAAACATGACGGGGGCTTTGCAAACTCCGGCGGTGAACGGGGTGCAGGCACCGGTGGCGGGCAGCCCGCAGACGACGCTGCAGGCGGCGATGAGCGCGGCGGGGACCAGCGGGGCGATGGAGATTCCGCCGACATACACGGGAAGCGACGGATTTACGAACCCGAACGGGGTGTATGTGAAGGATCTGCGGCCGACAGGCGCGCAGCAGGCTGAGCGCAGCGTGAAGGAATTCGGCGCGGTATGCGATGGAGCCACGGACGATACGAATGCGCTGCAGGCGGCTCTTAACTATGGCGAGACGCACGGTGTAGCACTGACGATTCCGCAGGGGACATGCAAGACGCGGTCGCTGAACTGGCATGGGGAGTCGATCGGCGGAATGGGCAAGCAGGTGTCGGCGCTGAAGGGATTTCCGGGACAGGATGTGCTGGCGACGGTGGCGGACAGCGTGAATCTGCTGAGCTACACGCGGATTCACGATCTGACGATCTATGTGGATCAGAGCGTGGATATCTCGTGCTCGGCTGCAGGGGGGCGCGCGCCGGCGGGAACTT
>DASWZM010000405.1:0-10845 GCA_036404455.1 Occallatibacter sp.
ACCTGTTTCTGGGCGCGGAGCGGCGCGATTACTCGCGCGCGACGACTTCTCAAAAATGCGTCCGCGCGGGCGGCAAGCACAACGACCTTGAAAACGTTGGCTTTACCCGCCGCCATCACACTTTTTTCGAGATGCTGGGCAACTTCAGCTTCGGCGACTACTTCAAGCGCGACGCCATCGCCTTTGCCTGGGAGCTGGTGACCAGCGAGGAGTGGTTCGGCATTCCCAAGGATCGCCTCTACGTGACCATCTTCGAGGGTGCCGACGGCGTGCCCCGCGACGATGAAGCCGAGCAGTACTGGATCGAAGCCGGCGTGCCCAAAGAGCGCATCGGCGAGTACGGCCTCAAGGACAACTTCTGGCAGATGGGCGAAACCGGCCCCTGCGGCCCCTGCTCGGAGATTTTCTACGACATGGGCCTGGAGGCAGCGGAAACTCCGGGAGTCGACAAGCCCTTCGGCGAGGACGACGCCCGCTACGTCGAAATCTGGAACCTGGTCTTCATGCAGTTCGATCGCTCGGCCATCGTCGACCCCGTAACCAAAGCGACCGCCTACAAGCTCACCCCGCTGCCCAAGCCCTCCATCGACACCGGCATGGGCCTGGAGCGGGTGGCCGCCGTACTGCAAAGAAAAGTCTCCAACTTCGAGACGGATTTGTTTACGCCATTGATCATCCGCGCCGCAGAGTTAACGGGGTTCGCCAAGTCTGTGGAGTCAGCGACGCATGGCACTGTGTCAGGGCACGACTTTAGTCGTGCCGAAGAAGCCAAAAAAGAGGAGGGGGCTTTAGCCCCTGAGGGAAAGCCGGCCTCTGCTCAAGACCTCGTCGATAACGCTAGCCTGCGCATCATCGCCGACCACGCCCGCGCCGCCACCTTTCTCATCAATGACGGCGTGATTCCCGCCAACGAAGGCCGCGGCTACGTCCTGCGGAAAATCCTCCGCCGCGGCATCCGTCACGGCCGTCTTCTCGGCCAGGAGCAACCATTCCTCTTCGAGATGGTCTACGCCGTCCGCGACCTCATGCGGGGCGCATACCCCGAACTCGCCGACTCCGCCTCGCGTGTCGCCAAAGTCGTCGAGGCCGAAGAGAAGCAGTTCGATCGTGTGCTGAAGGTTGGACTTACAAAGCTCGATGAGTTAATTCGAGAAGCTCATTCCGGGGCAGGATTCGGGGACGGAACTGGTTCTGGCAGGGGTTCAGGAGATGGTGCTGGTTCAGGAGACGGTTCTGGATTTGGCGGTGGATCGGGTAGCGGTGCGGGTTTTGGTGACGGATCGGGCTACGGTGGCGGACTAATTCCGGGCGAAAAGGCTTTCCATCTTTACGAAACCTTTGGCCTGCCACTGGATTTCATGGTGGATGCCGCACGGGATGCGTCACTGAAATTCGATGATGCCGGTTTCGAAGCCGCCCGCGCCGAAGAACAAGCCCGTGCCCGCGCCAGTTGGAAAGGCGGGAGCCAGAAATCCGCCAGCCCCGCCTATCGCGAACTGCCCAAGACCGACTTCCTGGGCTACAAGCAGCTCACCGCGACCGGCGCTGAAGTTCTCGCCATCGTCAAAGACGGCGTAGGCGTCCCCGCTGCACGCGCGGGCGATTTGGTCGAGGTTGTTCTGGATCAAACCAGCTTCTACGGCGACTCCGGCGGGCAGACGGGCGATACGGGCTGGTTTACCTCCGCCGACGGCAACTCGACCGTGGCCGAGATTCAAGGCTGCGTGCTGCCGGTTCAGGGAGTGCGCGCGCATAAGGCTTTGCTCAAGCAGGATCTTGCGGTGGGCGATCACGTCCGCACCGTAGTGGACGGAGAGCGCCGCAACTCCATCCGCCGCAACCACACCGGGACGCATCTGCTGCACGCGGCGCTCCGCCAGGTCCTCGGCACGCACGTGAAGCAGGCTGGTTCGCTGGTCGAGCCCACGCGCCTGCGCTTCGACTTCTCGCACTTTGCCCAGGTGGCCGATGAGGAACTCGAGGAGATTGAGTCCATCGTCAACCGCGAGGTGCTCTCGGACGCACGCGTCGAAACACTCGAGGACGTGCCCATCGATGTGGCCGTGAACGAGTACCATGCGATGGCGCTGTTCGGAGAAAAATACGGCGACAAAGTGCGCGTGGTGAAGTTGTCGGACGGCTTCTCGACCGAACTCTGCGGCGGCACGCACACGGCCGCCACCGGCGAGATCGGCCTGGTCAAGATCGTGAGCGAAGGGTCGGTTTCCTCCGGCGTCCGCCGCGTCGAGGCCATCAGCGGCCTGGGCGCGCTCGACGCCTTCCGCCAGGACTTTGCCGTAGCCCAACTCGCCGCCCAACTCGCCCCCGCGCCTGCCGGCAGCAGCCCTTCGGAGGCGTTTCGCTCCAAGCTGGCCAGCCAGGAAGACGAACTCAAGCGCCTGCGCAGGGAGCTGGAAGAGGCGCGGATGAAGTCCGCCGCCGGCTCGCTGGACGAAGCCCTTGCCCGCGCCGTCGAAGTCAAAGGCATTCGCCTCGTAACCCTCCGCGCCGATTCGCTCGAACGCGGCCAGTTGCGGACTCTGGTCGACAATTTGAAGCAGAAGCTCGGCGAGGGCGTGGTGGTGCTGGCGTCGGCGCAGCCGGAAGGGAAGGTAGCCCTGATCGCCGGGGTGACGGGCGGGCTGACCAAACGCATCCAGGCTGGCAAATTAGTGGGCGCTGTGGCCAAACTGGTGGGCGGCTCGGGCGGCGGCAAACCGGAGATCGCCGAGGCCGGCGGCAAAGACCAGGCGCTGATCGATGCGGCGCTCAAGGTGGCGCCGGGGATTGTTGGCGAGTTGCTCGGGTAACCGCCGGGTTGCCCCTGTAAAAGACCACAAAAGGCTGTAGTTCTAGGTATCCCACCCTAGCGGCAAGAACAAAGACGTCGGACCCAAGGGGTGCCCCGGCGGGGCACCCGGACCTGTGCTTGATCTACCGGATGTGGAAGCTGTAAGCCACGCCCGTGGAGATGATTGGGAAGGTATTGAGCGGTTTCAGATCGCTGGTCCACTTGGCAACCTGGGAGGTCAGATTGCTTTGGATCGCAATCGCAATCGGGTTGGTGGTGCTGGAGATGTTGGTGCACTCCGTTTGCGCCTGGTCATAGCAGGCCCAGCCTCCCAGATCCACCTTCACGCTGGGATCCCCAATGACCGCAACACCAATCTCGAACGGGAACGACCAGTGGCCGTTGCGGGGAACCATATTGCCCCAACCTGTTGTGATCGTGAAAGCCGGCTTGGTGGTGTTCAGACCCAGGGTCCCGTTTCCGGTCACGGGAGTGGCGCCCGTAGTCGAATTCGCATTGGCCGAGTAGTAGGTTGTGCCGTTGAGGGTAAAGCTGGTTCCACCGGGCACGGCGGTGGTGGCTGTGAGTTGGTTCCCGTTGTAGAACAGAAGGCCGGGGCTAACGCGAAAGCCGGCGCGGAAGGGATAGATATCCACCGAGGCGCCGGCGGATGCCAGGTTCAGCTTGGCGTTGGCGGCGATTCCATTGGAAGTGAAGTTGGTGGAGTAGTTGAAAAAGTTGCCTGTGGCGCGCAGGTTGAAGTGGTTGCTGAGGTTGGTGACCGCCTGCAGTTGGATGCCCAGCGGCGAGAGGCCGCCGCCCAGGGCAATCCGCGAGAGCGGTCCTTCCGGGCTAGCGTTGGTTCTCAGGGCCGAAGCTGTGTGGCCGGCCCCGCCGTCGGCGCTCGCTTCCGCGACAACCAGGCTCGAGGATGAGGAGTCCGACTGGGCCATAAGCACCGAGGGCGCAGCCAGCAATGCAAGGGAGAGCAAGAATGCGGTTTGCTTCACGTAAAGCCTCCAAAGAGATAGAAGTTTGCTCCCGGCGTCCTGAAGGATCCCTGCCCACGAACGCGGCGCTCCGGGAGCCTATCCGCATTCACTGCGCCAATCCGTGCGATCCGACTTTCAGCAGGGGTGTGAAGTAACCTTACCATGGTTACCGGCTCTAAATTCGACGTGTCCCTGCCACTTTAGGGTCAAAGTGGTCAATTCAGGAATGGTTCCAGATAGGAATTGATTCTGGCCCTGACCGGGATGGAGGGCTGAGTCCGTTTGCTCGACGCAAGCGAATACACGGATTAGGCAAATGGCTTAAGCTGAGCCCATGATCAAGCTGGACCGGGAACCCGGGAAGACCGCCAGGCTGCGGCGCCAATTGCTGACCTGGTATGCGGCCAACCGGCGCGATCTACCCTGGCGGCGCAGCCCCGATCCCTACGCCATCTGGGTCTCTGAGATCATGCTGCAACAGACGCGCGCAGCCGTGGTGGTGAAGCGGTACCAGGCTTTTCTGGAGCGATTCCCCACGCTCGTGTCTCTGGCGCTGGCGCCGCAGGAAGAGGTTCTGGCCCTGTGGAGCGGGTTGGGCTACTATCGGCGTGCGCGGATGCTGCACAAGGCAGCGCAGTTTGTGGCCGATCGGCTCCAGGGGAATTTGCCGGCAAGCTCGGCGGAGCTGCGCACGCTGCCCGGCATTGGCGCTTACACGGCAGCGGCCATCGCCAGCATTGCTTATGGTGAAGTGGTGCCAGTAGTAGACGGCAACGTGGAGCGGGTGCTGTGCCGGCTGGAAGGGTGGGAGTTTGGGAGCCGTAGCGGCGGCGCCGCTCTCAAGCACAGGATTGAGGGCCTGGCCGCTCAGCTTGTTGACCCCGCGCAGCCCGGCGATTTCAACCAGGCGCTCATGGAACTGGGAGCAACGGTTTGCCTGCCGCGCAATCCGCAATGCCTTGTTTGCCCGTTGGCAGGGAGCTGCAAGACGCAGGGCGAGCACAAGACGGCGCCGCGGCCACGGATGCTGAGCCGCGAGGTGGCTTATGCGCTGGCAGTGCGCACGGGCCGGCAGCCTCTCCACGCTAACCGCGAGGTGCTGCTGGAGCAGCGGCCCGCCTCGCTTACCGTGATGCCCGGCCTGTGGGAGCTGCCCGCCCTGAAAGATCCAGTTGTTCCCGAGCAGGAGTTGCGCATGACCCTGCGCCACGCCATCATGAAGGTGAACTATTACGTGCGCATCCGCACCGTCTTCGAGGACAATGTGCGGGCGATGACCGTGGCCGGTGGCGAGCGGCGCTGGGTTCCCCTCGGCGAGGCTGCCGGCATGGCGCTCACCGGGCTGGCCCGCAAGGTGCTCACGCGTGCCCATCTGCTCACAGTCACTGTCCGGGCCTCCGTTGCTTCGTGGAGCGATTGGGACGATTTCTGAACGTCGGGCGTCCATCCGGCGCGTTGAATATGACGTGGGCAGCGAGCTCAAGGCCCTTTCCGGTTGCGGCCTGCCCCACGCCGATTGGGTTGCAGGAACAATTGAAAGCGGGCGGCCCCAAATGCCATAATCCGATCCGCATTGCACCAGCCCGGCATTTCAGATGGATTGCCTCCCAGGCATCGAGCGTAAAATCGAAGCGTCCTTCAAGCCCGTTCCGTAAACTTCAAAACCGAGACTTTCAAACTGAGCCCGTTTCGGAGACTCCATGCGCCGCAAGCTAGTCATCGTTCTTTTGTCCGCGGGAATTCTGTCCGCAGCCCCGGCTGCCAGGTTTCTCAGTGCCCAGCAGCTCGCCGGCCAGCCGGTTCCCGAAGTTCCGGGGCTGCCCCAGGCCGCCCGCGCAGCCGCGGCTTCCATTGATTCCGAGAAGATCCGCGCCCACGTGCGCTTTCTCTCGCTCGATCTGCTGGAGGGCCGCGGTCCCGGCACGCGAGGCGCCGAGCTGGCTGCCGAGTACATCGCCACCCAGTTTGCCCTGGCCGGCGTGGAGCCGGCAGGCGACGCCGGCACTTATTTCCAGCGCGTGCCGCTGGTGGCCGTCCACACCATCGAGGACAAGACAAAATTCTCTTTTATGCCCGCGGCTGGCCAGCCGATCGACCTCGCGTACGGCGCGGAGATCGTTTCCAAGGATCAGACCGGACAGGCGACGGCGGACATTGACGCGCCCATCGTCTTCGTGGGCTACGGGATAGACGCGCCCGAGTACCACTGGAACGATTATGCCGGCCCAAACGGCAAGGAAATTGACCTGAAGGGCAAGATCGCGCTGGTCATCGTCAACGAGCCGCCGTCGGACGACGAGAAGTTCTTCAAGGGCAAGGCCCTGACCTACTACGGCCGCTGGACCTATAAGTATGAAGAAGCCGCGCGGCGGGGAGCGGTGGGCGTGCTGATCGTTCACCGCACCGATCTGGCCAGCTACGGATGGGATGTGGTGCGCAACTCGCAGGCCGTCGAAAAGAGCTACCTTGAGGGCGACCCCAACGCCACGCTGCGGGCGGCTGCCTGGATTCAGCATGACGTGGCCCAGCGGCTGTTTACGCTGGCCGGCCTCGGCAACCTCGATCGGGCCATCGACACCGCCGGCAAGCCGGGGGCGTTCCATGCCGTGGAGCTTCCGGTCCGGCTTCGCGCCCACATCGAAAGCCGCGTCCGCCGCTACGTCAGTTCGAACGTGGTGGGCCGCGTGGCGGGGGTCGGTGAGGCGAATCAGGCGGTGCTTTACACCGCGCACTACGACCACCTCGGCATCGATCCCGATGCCAAGGGCGACAACATCTACAACGGCGCCGCCGACAACGGCACCGGCTGCGGCATCCTCATCGAACTGGCGCGCGCCTTTGCGCAATCGTCGGTGCGGCCGCCGCACGCAGTCTACTTTGCCTCGGTGACCGCCGAGGAGCAGGGGCTGCTGGGCTCGCAGTACCTGGGCATGCATCCGCCTGTGCCCGCCGGGCAGATTGAACTCGACCTGAACTACGACATGCTGCTGCCCATCGGCATTCCACGATCAGTGAGCCTGGGCGGAGCCGAACGCATCGACTTCTGGCCGACGGTGGAGACGGTTGTCAAGGCATTCGATCTGGCGCTGCTGCCCGATCCTACCCCCGGCGCAGGCCACTACTTTCGCTCCGACCATTTTTCGCTGGCCAGGGTGGGCATTCCCGCCTTCTCGGTCGACCAGGGCGATCTCTTCGAGGGCCACACCCCGGAGTGGGGCCGACAGCAGTCGGAAGACTACGAGGCCCACCACTACCATCAGCCCTCCGACGAGTACCGGGCGGACTGGGACTTCCGCGGCAACGCCAAGCTGGCGCGGTTCGGCTTTGTCCTGGGCTGGCTGGCGAGCGCCCAGCCCAAGCCGGTCGAATGGCTTCCCGGCGACGAATTCGAAGCCGCGCGGAAGGCGAGCCAATCCAAGTAGTGGCCGGTGAAGTCGGGCGGGCGGCCTCAGACCCCAATTTTCGCTGTGTGCGCAGTCCTCAGTAGTAGTCCGCGCAGCTCATGTAGTACCCGCACTCTGTGCACACAAGTTTGCAGTGGTGGCCGGTTAGCTGGTGGCTGCAGTTGGGGCAGATCTGGCAGTGATGATCGACGCCAGCCTCCTCTGAGGCGGCTGGGCCGTCCGCACCCGGATGTGAAATTTTAGCGGTAAAATCGGGGTCGAGAGCGCTGGGCCGCTGCGGCAACATGCTGGACAGATTAGCATAGAAGAAGCGGCAGCCTGCATTGTGGAAACCCCCGCGGGCGCCGGATGCATCAACTCTCTGGTGACGCCCGGACTTTCCCCATGGCGGCGCACCGGGCAACGAATTCTCCAATTTAAGAACTTCCGGAATCCGGATTCCCCTAAGGAGGGACAATGGCAAGCAAAGCAAGTGCGGTTTGGACAGGTTCACTGAAGGAAGGCAAAGGCACCATCTCGACGGCGACGGGCGTGCTGAGCAACGCGAACTACTCTTTCGCCACACGGTTTGAAGGCGCCGCCTCCGGCACCACCCCGGAAGAGCTCATAGCAGCGGCCCACGCCAGTTGCTTCTCCATGGCTCTGGGCGCGCAGTTGGGCGGCGCGGGGCTGACGCCGGATAAGATTGAAACCCACGCGGCGGTTACGTTGGCCAAGGTTGAGGGCGGCTTCGCCATCACCAAAATTGCGCTGACCACTACCGCCAGCGTCCCCGGCGCCTCTCGGGAGGTCTTCGACAAGGCCGCTGCCGACGCCAAGGCCGGCTGCCCCATCTCCAAGCTCTTCGCCAACAACACCGAGATTGTGCTCGACGCCAAGCTGGTGTGAGCGCGGCCCTTATCGGGCATTCGGTGTTTCGCACGGCCATCCCATCCTTGCCCAGCCTCCGCGAAACGGGGGCGCGGCCAGGATGGGTATCTGTTTGCGGACGGGGCGCGGACCCTGGCCCCTGCAACTGCCTGCTGAACAATCATCTTGAATGAAGGCCCGTTCTATGTGAAATTGGTTGAATTCCGGGTGTGCGCTCTGAAGACGCAGATTGGGGAATGGGTGCAGCGATGAAGAAATACAAGTTCAAAGCAACGATTCAAGCAGGCATTGGCGGTGGGGCTGGTGTGATTTTCCCCTACGACGTCGAGAAGGAATTCGGCGTCAAAGGGAGGGTGCCCGTGAATGCAACATTCAATGAAGTGCCCTACACGGGCTCGCTCATGAAGTGCGGTGATGCAAGCCATATGCTGGGGGTGTTGAAGGGCATTCGCGAGCAAATCGGCAAAGGGCCGGGCGACACGATCGACGTTGTGGTTTGGAAAGACGAGGAGGTGCGAACCCTCGAAGTACCCGCCGAGTTTGCAAAGCTGATGAAAAAGGAAGGCCTGTTCGCGCCCTTTGAGAAGCTGAGTTACACGCACCGCAAGGAGTATTGCCGCTGGATTACGGAGGCCAGGAAAGAGGAGACTCGATTGAATCGCCTTGGGAAAGCGATTGAGATGCTCAGGAAGGGCGTAAAGACTCCTGGGTAGCGCGGCCTGTCTCGAAATGGGCTTTGACGGGTCGGGAAGGCTCGATGGGGAATTGGACCATGGTCCCGGAGAGCGCAAATTCCGGCCTGCTCCGGGGCCGCCGGTGGTGATGCAGTTTGAATCGGGAGTGGATCGATGGAATTAAAATGCCTTGCCGTCTCTTGTAGACGGCAAGGCCAAGGCCCTTGGAGCTTACTTTTTCTATCTCCACCATATTCTTGACGGAAATCCCTGCAATGGCCAAAATTGATCATTGAGAAAGGGAATTGCAGGCCAGGCTGGAAACCCATTTCAAACTGCACCGCTACCGGGTCGCCGCCGCATAGTTTTGCGCGGAGAATGGGAGTTGGTATACTGTCTGAAGTCAATGCAGCGCACTGTTCGTGGACCAGCCGACCTTTTCCGGCGACGCCGGATTCCGCTCAGGAAATTGCAATGACAAATTTGCACTGAGGCCAGATAGCTCAGTGGTAGAGCGCGGCCCTGAAAAGGCCGGCGTCGGCGGTTCAATCCCGTCTCTGGCCACCATATCCTAAAGTACTTATCGTTAAATCAGAGAAATCCACTTACCCGTGATTCACCCGTCATCGTCACTGCACCACCCGCGTAGACGGGGTGAAAAACGTTGTCAGCATTTCGCCCTGCGCGGTCATGCGGTCTTCGTTTCGACCATGAGAATAGACCTGCAACGTGGTCTGTACGTTGGCATGGCACAACAAGCCTTGGACAGTCTTCGGATCCCGCCCTGCCTGGTTGTCGGAGGTCCAGCCTGGATTGTTCTCGAGCTTTGAGCCCTGCGCGCAATTTCGCTCCATTACCCGCGAGTTTACGGGCCTGTCAAGACAAGGACGTTCTGTGACGGAACGGCTGGCGGGCGGGTTACCTGTAGGCCTCCTCATCGGCCCAGTCCCCAATAAGCGGGAGCTTGAAGCGCTTGCCCTTCAACGCGCTGATCACGCACCAGAGCCACACGAGGAAAACGACCAGCCCGACCAGACAGACCAGCCAGATTAGACCCAAGAAGACACGAGGGCCAAGGAACGTGGCATACGGCAGGACAAATTCCAGGACCCAGCCGAGGATGATCACAAGAACGTTGAAGACGATGGACTGCCAAGCGTGGAATCGCACATAGGGTCTCCTATTGTAGCGCCTGATGGCCAGAAAAATGATCGCCGGGACGAGGGTGAAGTAGGCGAGCGCGCCAATCGCATTGTCAGACAGACCGGACTTTTTTTGACCGGACATAATCCCTCCTTTCCGGGATTTGAAAAGGGTTATTGGTATGCGGTTGCCCACGCTGGAGGCTTGCAGGCAGAACAACCGGAAATCGGCGGGGACTTCCCTGTTACTCTTCCTGCAACTAGCCAGTACGCCCCCCAGCTGCACACGCTGCGCCGGTCTCTTGCATTCTTCCCATTCCAGAGAACCGGGCAGACCGGAACGGGCCGTCTCGCGGACACCCACAGGATTACATGAACTGAGAGTGGAAGAAAACGGGATTCTCGGTAATTATTCAGTTGTCCCCACCGCGGCCTTGAACCAGCCCGGCAATTCCCCCGTCTGCGCGTAGGCTTCCGTTTTCAGCTACAAAAGTGGCGCGGTGCAGAAAATCTCCACCCGTATTCGCTCACCCGTGATTGGCCCGCTTTACGCGTATCTCGGCGTATTTCGGCGGCCTCCTGCGTCGTGCAAGTTATTGGGAGTATTGGTTATTAACGCTCTGAAAAGGCCGGCGTCGGCGGTTCATTCCCGTCTCTGGCCACCACATTCTAAACAACTTAGATGTAAATCTGATAAGGTCTGCGGAAATCCTTGTCACCCCCCGTCCACCCCTTTCGCTGCACCATAGGTGTTGCAAACATCGCCGCCGGCATATCGCCCTGAGCGGTCATGCGGTCTTCGTTCCGGCTATGCGCCTAAATCTGTAACGTGGTAACCCTCCGCACTTGTTCAAGCTGCCGCGGCGCTAAGGTTCCTGCGCAAGATGTGGCTGGTGAGGAACAAATATACAACCAAGCGGTTTGAAGCCGGGGAAGGATCACAATGAGCGTGACGACGGCAGTAGTGGTACC
>DASWZM010000406.1:0-2399 GCA_036404455.1 Occallatibacter sp.
TTGGCTCGGGCCTGCACGTGTTAATCTGTGAATTCTGTACTACTAACCGTGGATTTCGTCGCGCGCCGCGGAGATTTCGGTGAAGATGTGGCCACCGGGAATGACGTAAGCATTGGAGAATCCCGGAGAAGCTGTGAATGAATGGCTGTGAGAGAAGATCCGCCCCAGGGGCTCGCGGCGATTGGCGGTGAACCTAGGATGGCATCCGCTGATC
This sequence comes from Occallatibacter sp., assembly GCA_036404455.1. Classification (GTDB taxonomy): domain Bacteria; phylum Acidobacteriota; class Terriglobia; order Terriglobales; family Acidobacteriaceae; genus Telmatobacter. The sequence continues at coordinate 215 of DASWZM010000406.1, forward strand.
CCGGAGGTCGGGCACGCGGTGTGGGAAGAAGAGTGTCTAAAGGTAGACTTTTTCCGGATCGAGGCCAGAACGAGGTCCTGGGGTGACCAGATGGCGCACTCCGGCCTCTGGAGAGCCTCTCGATTCCCCCGGGACGCCCAGGCTTCGGCTAATCCACCACGGGAGCGTCCGGCGCGACGCGCCAGCGGAGGCGCATCCACTGACGAATGTTGTAGGCCAAGGCGTGCCACAGCATTTCCAGAAAGGCTTTGGCCATCCCGCGAACATGGAAGCGTCGCAACCCAAACTTTTCTTTGATCCAACAAAAAGGAAACTCGGCGATCCGGGACCTCTGCTGGTACAACGCTTGGGTTTCGGGTTGCGCCATCTTTTGGCGGAAGCGCTGCACCGCGTCGGGTTCCTCCACGCGGATCACGCTGCGCGAGGGACTCTGTGGACAGCACTGCGGTTTTCTGGTACAGCCGGCACAGTCCGAGGGAAGGGCCGTGTAAACGTGGTCGATCTTGTCTTTGCCTTTATTGCTCTGCTGATGCTCCAAGTAACATCCGGCCGGGCATTGCAACCGATTCGCTTCCTGCTGGTACACAAAAAACTTAGGGGCGTATTCTTCGGCGATCCCACGACGGCGACAATGGGCGGTGGCGCGCGCCCCGTCTTCGTCATAGGGGCCGATTAAATCCGTGCGGCCCTCTAACGCCACGATGTCGTTGCGGCTCAGGTAACCACCATCGATCAAAGTCTGCGCCGGCATTTTCCCGAAGTTCTCGCGCACTTCTTCCAGCGCCGGCTCCAACTGCTGAAAGTCGGAACCCGATTGGGTCATTTGCAGATTGATGATCAGGCCGCCTGCTCCTCCATCGCTGGTCACTGGCGCGTTATAGGCCGGTGCAAAACCGCCCTCGGCCAGTTTCATCTTCCGTGCTTCCGGCTCGCTTTGGCTGGCTCGCGCTTCCGCTTTTTCTTGCGCCGTGTCTTTGCTGAGGCGATGTTGCTGCAACTGCTGGAGAGCTTGCTGCAAGCGTTCCTGCCGTTCCACGGCGGCGCGCCGCCGGGCCGCGATCCGGCGCGCGCTATCTCCGGTGGCCTCTTCCGCCTCCAGCGCCGCCACCTGCGCGGCCGCCGCGGCGCGATGTTTTTCCAACGTCTCTTCCCGATGAAAGCTCGACCCGCCGGCCACCGCCCGGATGCGCGTCCCATCGTGGGCGACCTGCTGCAGCGAGATCAGCCCCTGCTGACTCAAGACGCCCAAAGCATCGATGAAGAGATCCCGCAGGGCGTCCTGGTGTTGAACCCGAAAGTCCGAAAGCGTGTGATGGTTGATCGGCTGATCGCCACACAACCAGCGCAGCCCAGGCTCACTCTCACAGCGCCGGCTGACTTCGCGGGCCGCGCCGATTCCTTGACAGCAGGCATACAACCACATCGCGATCAACAAGCGTGGCTGAATCGTTGCCTGGCCACAACGCCCCTCGACGGCCTTGATGTTGGTTTCGAACGGCAGCAGATCCAGCTGTTCCAGAAACTCCCAAATGGCCCGCGCCGGGTGATCCTCGTCAATCAGCGTATCCAGGGCGAAGGCCCGCAGCACGTTCTGCTGGCGGTCAATGGGCTTGCAACGCGGCGCTCGCGGGAAGGCGGCGGCGGCCGGGGCCGGCTCGGCCGCTGGAATCGGGGGGAAATCTGCAAACTCCAATTGGTCCATATCTGACGATACGCTTCCGTTGCCTTTGTGTCAACAATTACTTCGCAATGCCAAGTTCAGTAGGGACTCCCGCTGGTAGGCGGTGGTGGAAGCGAAGTGGGCGACACCACCGGTCCCCTTGCGACGGAGCGATGCACCTCCGGGATCAGCCCAGGCTCACGAGACGGTCCTGGTAAACCACCACACCCCTCCCTTCATGGTCGCGCCACGCGGGCCGCATCGCATGTTTCTCCGTGGAGTCGAAAACCACCAGATCGTCTGGCGATCAGCGGCCTGCAAGGCGTCGCCTTGCAGGAGGGAGGGGGAGTCTTTCGGAAAGGCCGAGCCTTTCCGCACGAACCGGCGGCGGAGCCGCAAGAGGCGTGACGCCAAGAGCGGGTTTGGCCCATTCATTCACAGCTTCGGAGGGATCGCCGCTTGTAGCCGGTGGTGGAGCGGTTCTTGCGACACCACCGGTAAGAAACGTTCTTCCCGGGACCCCGG
>DASWZM010000407.1:0-2352 GCA_036404455.1 Occallatibacter sp.
GGGAGTCCCCATCCACTTCCACTCTTCGACGATCTCAGGGTCTGCCGCGTGGATGATTCGGCGCATTTTCGCGAGCATCTTCCCGCGCCAGTCCCCAAGCTCGTTGATCTTCGCATCGATGAATGCAGAGGCAGACTCCAACGAGACGGACCTTTTCATGTCGAGCTCCAATTCTCGCACCTGATTTAGCTGCGCTCAGCGTAACATGCAACCTGGCTCAACATCGCCAATGTTGCCGCCTCCTCGCGCTCCTACGGCCTAAACAGCCGGCGATGCGCCCCTCAGGCGCTTGCCGGCGTGGCCTGCAGGCGGCGCCAGAAGAAGTACGAGAGCCCCCAGAGGACGCTGGTGATCGCCGACGGGGCCAGCGCCGCGGGGCGATCGCCTATGGAGAGGTGGGCGACGAGCGCCGAGACGAGGTTGATGGCGAAGCCGGCGTAGGCCCATTCTTTGACCCGCGCGGGGAGCATCGGCAGGAGCAGTGCAACCACGCCCGCCACCTTGGCCCAGGAGAGCTCCACCCGGAAGGAGGCGGCGGAGAAGCCGAGGCGCGTGAACGCCTGCGCCGCCTCCGGCAGGCGCAGCAGCTCGTAGTAGGCGGTGAAGCTCATCTCCAGGCAGAAGAGCGCGGTCACGATCCAATAGAAGATGGTCGTGGCTTTGGGGGCGGTCTTGCCGGCAGCGGGGGCCGGATCGTGCTGGGTCGATTCCATGGGGTTCCTCCTCCTGCGCTTCAACGCTTCGGGGCGTTGGGCGTCCAATTAGGGGTTTCAATGCCGAACTGCTTTGCGTACTCGGCGTTTAATCGCTGCCAGCCGCCGAACTTGATGGCGTCGGCGCCGACCATGCGTCCAATCGGCTCACCCGCGAGGAGCCGTTGAAGAACGTCGAAGCAGATGTGCCAGCCCGCGGCGCCCCACGCGATGAAGCGGCGATCGATGCTGTGCCACAGGGTCAGGCGCGTGCCGCTGCCCAAGGCTTCGAGTTCCCACCGGATATCGTGGAACTCAAGCACCTTGGGAGCGTCGGCACGCGTGACTCTTGTTTGGGAAACCTGCGCCGTTGCCGCCCAAGTGAGATTCACCGTGGCACCAACCGTACCCAGGCTCCGATCGGCCTCAAAGGGCGCCCACTCGCGCAGATGCGCCGGTTCGGTGATCGCCCGCCAGACTTTTTCCGGCGGGTGACCGAGTTCTCTGACGAGAATGAGCGTCCACTTCTCCCCGTCCTTTCGTACCTGCGCCCCGCTGGCCGGGCCCGGTGCGTACTGCTCGCGATCGGTCATGTATCTTCTCCTTGTCTCGGCCAGCGCCAACCGGGCTGCCATTCTGCTGAGCGTCAGCCCTGCCAGCGCATCAGCTGCACGACCTGGATGAGATTGCCGCAGGTGTCGTTCAGCATGGCGATCTTTGAGGCCGTCACATCCGTTGGCGGCATGGTGAACTCGGCGCCGCCCGCTTTCATGCGCTCGTAATCGGCCTGCACGTCGTCGGTGTAGAACATGGCCGCGGGCTGGCCTTGGTGGAAGATGGCCTGCTGGTAGGCTTTGGCGGCCGGGTTGTTGTTGAGCGCCAACTGCAGCTCCGTGCCGTCCGCGTCCTCTGGCGAGGCCACGGTCAGCCAGCGAAATGGGCCCTGACTGAAATCGTTCTTCTTGGCGAAGCCCAGTACCTCCGTATAGAAGTGCAGGGCCTTGTCCTGGTCGTCCACGTATATGCTGGTCACTTTGATTTTCATGGCGTTTCTCCTTTGTTGGATTCGCGGTTTGGGCCGCGTCTTCTACTTGTCTTGCTTTTGGTTGGTGTTGGGGAGCTTGGTGCTGATTGATCCATGCGGTCGAGGCGGCGTTCGAGAGCATCCACGTGAGCGGACCAGAAGCGACGGAACGGAGCCAGCCAGGCATCCACCTCATGAAGTGGTTCAGGTTTCAGCCGGTAGAGACGGCGCTGTGCGTCCACCTTGGATTCAACGAAACCAGCCTCGCGCAGAACTCGCAGGTGCTTTGACACGGCCGGCTGGGACATCCGAAGCTGACGCTCGATCTCTCCAACCGACTTCTGTGACGAGACCAGGAGGCCTAAGATCGCACGGCGGTTCGGCTCCGCGATGATTTCGAATACAGATTCCACGCCTTTGATATACTCCACGGAGCATATACGTGTCAAGGCATATACAAAAAAAACAGGCAACGGCTTCAGCCGGCGTGCGGCGATGCACCGTTTGATGCGTTTTTCGGGGGTGCGATTCACAGCGCTGTGCGCCCCGGCGGCTTCAGCGTTGAGGGGGGGACAAGGGCCATGGGCGCTAAGATAAGGAGTCGATTTTGGGTCGTCGTCTACGATGTGGTTCGCT
>DASWZM010000408.1:0-7475 GCA_036404455.1 Occallatibacter sp.
CAGCTTGGTCACGCCCGGCTCAGCGTTCAGCTGGTCCATCTGGATCTCATTGTCGAAGTGCCCGATATTGCACACGATCGCCTGGTCCTTCATCTTGTTCATGTGCTCGAGCGTGATGATGTCCACGTTGCCCGTGCAGGTCACGTAGATGTCTCCGCGTCCCAGCGTCTCTTCGATGGTCGTCACCTCGAACCCTTCCATCGCCGCCTGCAGTGCGTTGATCGGGTCAACCTCCGTCACGATCACCCGCGCGCCCATCCCCCTCAGCGAGTGCGACGAGCCCTTGCCCACATCCCCGTAGCCGCAGATCACCGCCACTTTCCCCGCTACCATCACGTCCGTGGCCCGCTTGATCCCGTCCGCCAGCGATTCCCGGCAGCCGTACAGGTTGTCGAACTTCGACTTGGTCACCGAGTCGTTCACGTTGATCGCCGGAACCAGCAGCTTGCCCTGCTCCATCATCTTGTAGAGCCGGTGCACGCCCGTCGTCGTCTCTTCTGAAACCCCGCGCCACTCCCTGGCCACCTTGTGCCAGTGCTGCGGATCTTCCCCATGCACCTTCTTCAGCAGGTCCTTGATCACCTGCTCCTCGTGGTTCCCCGATGGCGAATTCACCCAGCCATCGCCCTCTTCCAGCTCATAGCCCTTGTGGATCAGCAGCGTCACATCGCCGCCGTCGTCCACCACCAACTCCGGTCCCTTGCCGCCCTTGTGGCTCAGCGCCTGGAACGTGCACCACCAGTACTCCTCCAGTGATTCGCCCTTCCACGCAAACACCGGAACCCCAGTGGCTGCGATCGCCGCCGCCGCATGATCCTGCGTCGAGAAGATGTTGCAGCTCGCCCAGCGAACCTCCGCGCCCAGACTGGTCAGTGTCTCAATCAGCACCGCCGTCTGAATCGTCATGTGCAGCGACCCCGTGATCCGCACCCCCGCCAGCGGCTTCCCGGCCGCATATTTGTTCCGGATCGACACCAACCCCGGCATCTCGTGCTCGGCGATGGTGATTTCCTTGCGGCCCCAGTCGGCCAGAGACATATCCGCTACCTTGTAGCCCAATTCCGTCGTTTCCACCGCGATAGTCGCCATTCAGGTTCTCCTTATATCGTCAAATCGTGATATGTTGATATGTAACAGATTCTCCGCTAGCCGTCAATCGCCAATTATGCCGTCCCTTGTGAAAATCCTCCGCGCCGTCGCCGACCCCAACCGTCTCCGCATTCTTCTGCTCCTCAGCGGCGAGGAGCTCTCCGTGGCCGAATTGCAGGAGATCCTGGTCATGGGCCAGAGCACCATCTCCACCCACCTCTCCCAGTTGAAGCAGGCCGGCCTGGTCGAAGACCGCCGCACCGGCAAGAGCAATCTTTACCGCCTGACCATCGCCAACGGCACCCTCGCCGGCCTCCTCGCCCAGGCCCGCCAGGAGATCCCCGAAGCCGCCCCCGACCAGGCCGCCATGCGCCGCGTCCTCAAAAAACGTCAGGAAAAGATGCGCAGCTTCTTTGACTCCGTGGCCGGCCGTCTCGGCAAGGATTATGTCCCCGGAAAATCGTGGAAGAGCCTGGCCGAGGCGTTGCTCCGCCTCATGCCCCCCATGGTCATTGCCGATCTGGGCGCCGGCGAGGGAGCCTTTGCGCTGCTCCTCGCCCAGCGCGCCAAAAAGGTCATCGCCGTCGACACCAGCGCCAAAATGATCGAAGTTGGCCGCGAGCAGGCCCTCCGTCACGGCGTGGAAAACGTCGAGTACCGCCTGGGCGATATGGAGGAGATTCCCATCGATGACCGCGCCGTCGATCTGGTCTTCTTCTCCCAATCCCTCCATCACGCCCTGCACCCCGGCCGCGCCGTGACAGAAGCTCACAGAATTCTCGCCCCCGGCGGTCGCATCGTCATCCTCGACCTGGTCAAGCATCGCTTCGAAGAAGCCCGCGAACTCTACGCCGACGAATGGCTGGGCTTCAGCGAAACGGAACTGGAATCGATGCTGGAAAAGTCAGGCTTCACGAACGTGCAAACCTCCGTAGTCCACAAGGAGCCCGAAACGCCGCAGTTCCAAACCCTCCTCGCCGTCGCCCAAAAGCCCACCCGCATCGCTTCGTGAGCGCCTTGGCGATCGTGGGCTCGCTGACAGAAACTGCCCTCCGGATTCATTTGGTATTGGCTTCACTTTCCTCCCTGCCATACTATGATCCTGTGAAAAACTCGATCCCGTGAAGGCGATCGATCGGTAATCGAGAATAGAGCGGAGGAAACTATGCTTCGTATTCTTCTCTCCCTTTTGTTCGTAACGGTGGCGCAGGCAGCCACGCCCGTCTTCAACGTATCCTTTGACGACCCGCGGGACGGTTGGGCGGTGGTTCGCGGTTCCGCTGTGTTGGATTCGGCAGTCCAGCACGAGGGCCATCAGTCGCTTCGCCTGGAACGCGACGCTGCTTCCACAGACGCGTGCGTCCAGCTCGCCCCGGTCTCGCTCACCATCGGGAAGCGCTACGAACTGAGCGGATGGGCTCGAACTGAAGACCTCGAGGTGCTTGACACCGATCGCACCCCCATCGCGGCTGGCGCGGCGCTCGCCATGGCGTCCATGCCCTTCGACGTGCATTCGGCATCGCTCGGCGGCACTCAGCCCTGGACCCGCCTCACCTTGCGGTTCGTGGCCAGCCGCGCCCAGGATCGGGTCCTGCTCAGCGCCGGCAACGGCGGTTCGTTTCATGGCCGGGCGTGGTTCGAAGGCGTGCATCTGGAAGAAATTCCCTCCTCCCCGGACGAATGGCCGGCCCGCGAGGCTGTCCAGACGTTCGGCCCCGCCTACCGCTATCCCGCGGCCGGTTGGATCTATCTCCACATTGAAGGCCAGCCTTACGAGCGTGGGTACCAGCATGGACATCTGATGGCGCGCGAGATTCCTCAATATCTCGAGCGTTGCGCTGCTGTCCTGGGTTCCAAAGAACGCTGGGACGACTACCGTACCACGGCGAATGCCCTTTTCCTGCGCGGCTTCGACCGCGAGATCCTTGAGGAGATGCGGGGTATCGCGGAAGGCGCCTCCGACGCAGGCGCCCGCTGGATGGATCGCCGCATCGATCTGCTCGACATCGCCGTAGCCAATACCACTGTCGAGATGGGCGAGCTGGCCTCTGCCGTTTCCACCACCCCTACCGGGCTCGAAGGCCTGACCTTTGACGCGCCGCCCTACGCCGATCGCAAGCGAGATTCCGTCGTCGATCATTGCAGCGCCTTTGCCGCTACGGGACCAGCGACCCGCGACGGCAAAATGGTCATCGGTCATGTCACGTGGTGGCCTCTCACGCTTGCCGAGCAGACCAACGTCATGCTCGACATCCAGCCGGCCTCAGGCCATCGCATGTTGATCCAGAGCTATCCCGGCGGCATTGAAAGCGGCACCGACTGGTATCAAAACGATGCCGGCGTCGTGCTCACCGAAACTACCATCGATCAGACACCCTTCAATGCGCGTGGAACCCCCGTTGCCTTTCGTGCCCGCATGGCCATTCAATACAGCGACAATATCGACGACGTGGTTCGCATCCTGAGCACGCAAAACAACGGCCTCTACACCAACGAGTGGATCATGGGCGATGCCAAGACCAACGAAATCGCCATCTTCGATCTCGGCACAAGCCACACCAGGCTATGGCGCAGTTCGAAGAACGAGTGGTTCGGCGACACGCCCGGATTTTATTGGGGCGACAACAACGCCAAAGATCTTGCCGTCCGGCTCGAAGATTATCCCGATCCCAGCGGCGATCCTGACTTTATCCCATACGTCCCGATGGTGCGCGATACGGCCTGGCAGCAGCTTTATCTGAAGTATCGCGGCCAGATCGACGAGCAGTTCGGATTCCTGGCTTTTCGCACTCCGCCTCTGGTCGCGGCCAGCACCATGGATGCCAAGGTAGTTTCCGCCAGCATGGCCTCGCACATGATGGTTTGGGCCGAGTTCGGCCGCCCCAATCAGCGGGAGTGGCTGCCCAACAAGAAGTACGATTTCGCCGCGGATGACGGCCTCTATCCGTCTGGCTATTACTTGTTCCAGGCGGAGCCCTCCGCAACCCTGCGCGCCGCCATCGAGCAAAACGAGAAAACCCGCCTGGCGGCTTCACACGACGCATCCCGCCAATCGACGGCGACGCAAGCCAAGAATGCGGCCCATTACGACGGCAGGCTCTGGAAGGGCTGGGTCCTGCCGGCCTCCGATAGCGACACTTGGTTCGTGGCCGGCTCCGCCGAATATCGGCGGGTGCTTCAGTCGAAAGATGCCGACGACGCCATGAACGCCCAACGCGCTGTTTGGCGAGGCCTGCAGGCCAGGGCGGACTCTCCTTTGGATCGATACCGGCGCGAGCGATCGAAGGGCGTCTTGTTTCTCGACTCGTTGCGCGCCAAGATGGGCGACGACGCTTTTCTGGAAATGATGAGAGACTATTTCGCTGCCAACACGACCAAAACTGTTACGGCAGAGTCGTTCCTTCAGAAGGCTGGCCTCAATCGGTCCCTCGCCCACCTCGACGACATCGATCCTCCCGGCGGCCCGGCGTATCTCATCAATGACATTTGGCGCCGCCTGCCCTCTGCCGTCATCGTTTATGGAACGCTGCGCGACGCCGGCGCCAACCGCTACGCCGCCGAACAATTCCAGCGCGGCTTTCTCAACGGCTACGAGAGCCAGGTTCCCGTCTACAAGGATCTCGCGGTCTCAGACGACTTGCTCCGTGATCGCGACGTGGTCTTTGTGGGCCGCCCCGAGTCCAATTCCGCACTGGCATCCTGGTCGGCGAAACTCGGCCTCGACTACCAGGGCGCAGCCTTCAGAATCAACAACCAGCTCCACGCCTCGGAACGCGAGGCGCTGATCCTCGCCGCTGAGAACCCGCTTGACTCCGCCCACATGGTTCTTGTGGTAGCGGGCAACGATGCTCTCGGCACCGTGAAGGCGCAAGGGGCAGATTTGACCTCCGATGAGTACATCGTCTTCACAGATGGGGAAAACCCCGTAAAAGGATTCCTTGTTGCCCACACCCCATCCTCCGGCAACGCGGCCCGCCCTTAGACAGGCCAACCATGAGGGTGCCCCATCCTTCGATTTTTTCTATCGAAGGGTGGGAAACCACAAACCCAAACCGCCGTATCCATTGCGCCAACTGAGCTTCAACGGATGCCACCAGCTCGCTCACCAACCCATCCCAGCCGGCAGCAGCCCGCTCAAATCCCATTTGCAGATAATTACGTCCCGCCGGCGCACACTTTCAGTAGGAGAATCCTCAAATGTCAAAAGAATCCCTCGAACAACCCATCCTCACCCTGGCCGTACAGCGCGTCCCACCCTCCATAAACACTGCCCCCGAACCCGGTCCCAAACCCTCCGGCGCCAAAGCCGCCCTCCGCCGCTGCTCCGCCGCCTGGCAGCGCGCCTTCAAAGCCTGCATGGACGAGTCCGGCCCGGACGAAGGCATGGCCGACGTCGTTGCCGCCCACGAAGGGCACTTGGCCTACTGCAATGCCATGCCCTTGTTCGCCGGCCGCGAGGGCGTCCGCGACTTCATCGCCTGCGCCGCTCACGGCATCCTCATCGGCGCCATCCCTCCCCAAAAGAGCGGCCAGCTCCTCTACGCCGCCCAGGTCGCCCTCGCCACCCTCCAGTCCGAGCCCAAACCGCCAAGATCCCCGTCCGAATGACCACCCCCTCCCCCTCCAAAACCCTCTTTCTGAGGAGCCATTTCTTCAGTAAGAGAAATGGAATGAATAGCTTATAAATCAACCCTATGTACTCTTCGGTAAACAATCCCCCCTGATTTTCGCCTGTTTTGGGCCGAAAAACGCCGGATTTGCTGCCATTTCGCCCCAGTTTCCGGCGATTCCGCATGAGTCGGCGGGCAAACCATCCAGGCCCTCGGCGGCGCCCGCCTGTAACCTGGTCAGGTCCGCTCTGCCTCCAGCAGTTGCCGCTTCCGCTCCACGCCCCAGCGATAGCCGGTCAGCGCCCCGCTCACCCCCACCACCCGATGGCAAGGGACAACAAGCGCCACGCGGTTCGTCGCGCAAGCCCGCGCCACGGCCCGCGTCGCCTTGGGATCGCCCAACTCCCGCGCCAACTGGCTGTAGCTGCGCGTCTCGCCGCGAGGAATCGCGCGCAGTGCCTGCCACACCCGAAGCTGAAAGGCCGTGCCGCGCAGGTCGAGCGGCAATCGGGGATGCGCGTCCGCGCCGGGTTCCGCTGGCTCTTGAAGCTCTCCTCCGACAACCGCCAGCGCCGCATCCACCATGGTTGCCAGCGCCGGATCGCGCCGCAGCGTCGCCAGGGGAAACTCCTCCCGCAAGCTCGCCTCCGCCTCGGCCGCTGTTCCTCCCAGCGCCAGCCAGCACAACCCGCGCCCCGTCGCACCCACCACCAGCCAGCCAAACGCCGACCGCGCCGTCGTGTAGCCGATCTGTTCGCCCCGCCCTCCCTGCGCAAACCGCGCCGGCGTCATCCCCAGCCCCGCCCCCTCGTACGCCCGGCTCGACGACCCAAACCCCGCCTCATATATCGCGTCCGTCACGTTCCCTCCCTGCCTGAGCGCGCCCCGCAACCGCCCCGCCCGCAGCGCCCGGTGATATTGCAGCGGGCTCACCCCCACCCCCTGCTTGAACAGCCGTTGCACCGTGAACGGGCTCAGCCCAGCCACGCGCCCCAGCTCCTTCAGCGGTACTGCCCGGTCAACATTCGCCTCAATATGCCTGCGAGCCTTGTCCAGGCCGGCACGGGTTTTGTCCAAAGGCCCGCCCTCCGCAGGAGTGCAACGCTTGCAAGCGCGAAACCCCGCCGCCCTCGCCGCCTCCGCCGTGCGAAAGAACCGCACGTTGTCCTTGAGCGGCCGCCGGCTCGTGCAACTCGGCCGGCAGAAAACGCCCGTCGTCGTCACCCCATAGAAGAACGCCGCCGCCGGATCGCGCGCCAGAACCTGCCTCCACGCAGACTCCGTGTCAACTGCCAAGGCCTGCGCCGACCCACTACCAGTTGCGAATTGAGTTTTTTCATTCATGGGAACCATCGTCGCCCATCATCAGCTCGACTCGCTATCTGCTTCTTGCGCGCAATTCCGATTTTTCCCCGGCCGCCGGTGCATCGCGAGTACTCCAGCGCCTGCCCTGAGCTTGCCGAAAGGTCTCGCCCTTGGGACCTGGGAGACCGCGAGCCTCCCCAGCGTGCTTTTCCACCCTGAAACCACCTGCAGAAGCCCCGTGCCCCATCCTTTCCGCTTCTTTTCGAGAAGAGACTGCGGAAACGGTGGAAAACCACAAATCTCAAACGCCCATCTCTTAGAACCTGTCTAAAAAACTCAGTCTCGAGTGAAGGGTGCGGGCTTCAGCCCGTACATAAACCCAGCAGAATCAACGTGGGTTTTAACCCCTGAGGGACTTTTTCGGGAAGCTCTTTTGCAATTCTCCCATTTTCCGCAGCCCGTGGAGCCCGC
>DASWZM010000409.1:0-1834 GCA_036404455.1 Occallatibacter sp.
CTGACGATGACTTTCGGTTCCATTTCGATTTCCAGTCAAGTTAGTAATACTAGGTTACGTAGCTAAGACGTGTCGTGGAACTTCGTCAGGCACCACGGACAGCGTCCTATGATTCTAACCAGGAGCGTCAGCAGGTTCCTCCGAACGCGCGGCAGCGTCCAGGTCGCACCAGAAGTTTTTTTTGAGGCGAGCCTGCTCGGAACGCAGAAAGGCATAGGCCATGGTGACCAGGCACACATGATGATGCCATCCCAACCATTGGCGACCCTCGTAATGGTCCAAACCCAATTCTCCTTTCAATTCGCGGTAATCCTGTTCAACCCGCCAGCGCGCCTTGGCCGCACGCACGGCCTGACGCCATGCCGGCGCTTGCCCGCCGAGAAGGATCATCCAGTACTTCGTCGGCTGCTTCTCCTCCTTGGGCCATTCTACCAGCAGCCATTCCTGTACCCTCGGGGAATGGGCCTGTTCCCGCCAGTCATGGGCGGCCCAGACCGGCAACAAGGCGAAACGGGAGCGCTGCGCTCCTCGACTGCCTTCCCGCCACGTCACGGTGCGCCAGGCCTTTCCGGGCACCTGCTGGGCGACCTTCTCCAGGCTTTCCGGTCGCGGCAAGGCCGACAGCGGCGGATACTTCCGGGGCCGCCCCGTCTTTTTCGGGGGTGGCAAGGGAAGGTTAGGATCGGTCGTCCAAACCACCGTGCTCGGCTCGACCTGCACGGCGTAGGAAAGGTGGCGCTCCCGCAGCGCTTGGCGAAAACCAAAATCGTTGCCGTAGAAGGAATCCGCCACCACCGGCAGCGCCGGCAATCCCCAGGCCAAGGCCTGATCGATCACTTCCAAGGCCAGTTCCGTCTTGCTGCGATAAACCGTCCCCGGCGGTACCTTGACTTCCTCGGCCCGCGCCCCGTTCTCCAACCATTCCTGGGGCAGGTAGAGCCGCCACAAAAGCGGACAGCTCGCCTCCGCGCTCGACCAGTGAAGGCTGACCGCCACTTGGCAATTCGCCACTTTCCCCAAGGTGCCGCAGTACTGCCGCGCCACTCCCACCGAATGCGCGCCCGCCTTGGGAAAGGCCGTCTCATCGATGATCCAAACTTGTGCCTGGCTGAGCAGATCGACCATCTTGCGGGCCAAACCCCGCTGGACTTGTTCGACGGCCCAGGGGCTCTGGCCCACGAACTGCCGCAGGGCTTGCACGTCGGCGCCGGGGATGCGCGCCGCCATCGGTTCAATCGACTTGCGTTCCCCGTCCAGCAACAGGCCCTGAACATAAACTTGCGCCCAGTGGCGTCGCTCGCTACGCCCCATGGGCTCCAACAAGTCTTCGAGGAAACGCATCAGACGACTCTCAAGGCTTTTCATGTTCTGCGGTGTCATGCCAGCACTCTAGCACAGACCGCAATGATGATCAAGAACTACTTAACCTAGTATTACTAGCAGGATGCTGAAAAACTCGATTTTTCACTTGCTTCATCATATTGAGCTGTGTTATATAATCCTCCTGGGTAATCCTAAGGAGGATATCAGATGCGCGGAGACGATCTTCAGCAGGACCAACTGTACAGCTATGTGTCGCCGGAACAACGGGTTCCGTCCGATCACCCCTTGCGGGCCATCCGGCAGATGACCAATACCGTCCTGGAGCGGCTTTCGCGGCAGTTCGACCAGCTCTATTCTGGGGTGGGCCGGCCCTCGATTCCGCCCGAGAAGCTGCTGCGCGCCTTGCTGCTGCAAGTCCTCTACACCATCCGCAGCGAGCGCCTGCTGATGGAGCAGTTGGAATACAACCTGTTGTTCCGGTGGTTTGTGGGACTGAACGTGGATGATCCGG
>DASWZM010000410.1:0-7689 GCA_036404455.1 Occallatibacter sp.
CTCAGATTCGGGTTTGAGGCCGCGCTCCAGCCAAGAGAGTAGCTTGCGCCCACCACTGCCAGCTTTGGCCTGAAGGTCGGGGACGATGACGACTTCGAACTCCAGGCCCTTGGACTTGTGGATGGTCATCAATTGGACGCCGCAATCGCTGGAGGCGGCGGGGTCGGGTAATGCGGTCAGCTTGTCGAGGGCAGCGTCGAACGTTGGGCCGAGCAGGTCCTGTTCACCGGCGGGGAGACGGTCCAGACAGCTCCACAAGAGATCGAGGTTGGCGCGGGCTGTGGCGTCGCAGCAGTCGGCTCCGCCCAGGCTGAGCCACACTTGCTGCAGACATGTACCGGGCGCGGCGGTGGGCTCTCTACCCCACGGACGAAGACCTGTCCGTGGGGACCCCGGCTGATTGTCGCGGAGTGCGGGCAGGGAAGCGAGTGTGGAGAGGACGCGGGCGGCGGCGCGGCGTCCGGCTTCGCTGAGGAGCGGCAGGCGCTCGGCGAGCAGGTCCGGCACCGGGCGGGCGAGGAGCTCAGGGTCGTCGGCGCTGGTGAGGAGGTGCAGGTCGTCGAGGCTGAGGCCGCACAAGGGGGCGCGAAGAACGCCGAGCCAGGCGACACGGTCCTGGGGATTGAGCAAGGCGCGGGCCAGGGCGAGGGCGTCGAGGACTTCAGGGCGGGCAGCGAGCTTCTCGAGATCGACTGCGCGGAAGGGGATCTCCGCCTTGTGCAGGGCCAGGGCGATGGGGGCGAGGGAGCTGCGAGTCCGGGCCAGGACGGCTATGCGGTACTTTTCGCCGACGGCGCTGGCTTCTTCCATTGCTGGCTGGTGGATGCGGATGAGTTCGACGATTTGCCTGACCTGATCGGCTTGCGGGTCTTCTTCTTCGACAGACCCAAAGGAGTTAACAGATTTTTTATAAGCTGCTTGCGGGACAAAATTAAGGTATAGCTTGAAGTCAGGACTGGAGCAGGTTTGACTCTCGCGGGCGGGTCCGGCGGGTGAGAACGTGACGCCGCTGCCGTCCGGGGTGGCGAAGATCTTGGCAAAGACCTCGTTGAGCCGGTGGACAAGCGACGGGGCTGCGCGGAAGTTGGCTGAGAGAGGGACGAAGTCCAGGGTGAAGGGATCGGCGCCAGGGATTTCAAGGCCGATGGTCTTGACGCGGGGGAAAAGTTCGGCGTCGGCGTCGCGGAAGAAGTAGATGGACTGCATGGGGTCGCCGACGGCGAAGCAGGTGCGGGCGGTGCGGTCGGGCCAGGCGGCGATGAGGCTGGCGAGCAACTGGTGCTGGCGGCGGCTGGTGTCCTGGAACTCGTCGACGAGCAGGTGGCGGATGCCGTCGGCGACGCCAAGAGCGGCATCGGTGGGAAAGCCGTCGTCGCCTTTGAGGACGGCTTCTGCAATCTGCGCGACTTCGGTGAAATCGACGGCAGCGGCTTCGGCGAAGACGACCTTGAGCTGGGCGGCGGCGTGGCGGAGGAGAGTGAAACAGGCCTTCACGATCTCCCAGTCGTCTTCGGTGTAGCGGGCTGGGGGTAGGTCGTGGACGGCGGCGAGGGAGGATTCGAGGCCTGGGACGGTCGCAAGGCGGGCGATCAGGGAAGCGAGCTGGGCTTTGCCCGCGCGACCCCGAGGAGTGGCCGGAAAGCCAATCGCCGCGTTGAGGCCTCTTTCTGAGCGCCATGCTCCTTTCTGCGTTTCAAGGAACACGGCAAGCGCTTCAAACGCTTCCCAGGCGGAGTCGACCCCTTCGGGGAACGGCGCGGAGGGGATTTCGGTGCATTCTGCCAGTGGCCAAGGCGAGTTTGCGCCCGGCTCTTCGCAGGCGAAGCGGGCGAGTTCGAGGGCTTCCTCGCGTGCGCCGGAAACTTGATCGAGGAGCTGACTGACCTGGGTAATCGCGTCGCGAACTGCGTTTGTGAAGGGACGCTCCAGGCGCTCGCGCAAGGATTCCCAGTCGGGGTTGTGGCTGAGAACAAAGTCGTGCATCCAGCGGTCGCGCTTGGAGAGCATTTCGACGAGCAGGTCTTCGAGCTCCTGCCAGTTGTTATCGCGCCAGTTGAGGAGGGCTTCGACGGCTGCGCTCAGGGGTGAGCCGGGCTGGCCTATTTGCTCGATTGTGTGTCGGGCGGCGCGGCGATAGAGATCGTCGGGCTGTTCGGCGATGGCGAGGCTGCCGCCGAGACCGGAAAGAAGCGGCTGCTGGAGGGCCAGGTCGCGGCAGAAGGAGTCGATGGTGGATATGCGAAGCTGCGCGGGCAGGTCGAGGAGCTTCCAGCCGCGAGCGATGGAGCGGTCGAGGGCGCGGCGGGCGAGCGGGCTGGGCTCGGGGTCCCGGAGTTCATCGAGAATGCGATTGCGCATTTCAGCGGCGGCGGCATTGGTGAAGGTAATGGCTACGATCTGGCCGGGCTCGTCCACCTCGCCCAAGAGGGAAAGAAAGCGTTCGGTGAGCAGGGTGGTCTTGCCCGAGCCGGCCGGGGCCTGGACGAGGATGGAGCAAGTGAGGTCGAGGGCCTGGTCACGCCGGAGCTGATCGGGAGGCGGGGAGATGGGTGCGGTTTTACTCATCGGCCGTCTCTGTAAAATTGGGGCCGCCGGCGCTTTCAGATTCGTCTTCGGCTTCCAGTACGGCCTGGTTTTCCTGGATGCGGCAGAGGGTTTGCAGGCCGCAGCGCTCGCATGTGTTGGGGGGGTCGCGGGGATCGACTTCCGCGCAGCCGGTGAGGAAATCCTTGGCTAGCTGCTCAATGTGCTCGCGCCAGTCGAGGAGCTGCTCGGCGGTGAGGGCGTTTTTCGCCAGCGTGCTGCTGTTTTTGATGCCGGCGAAGACTGTGGCAGACGGTGCCCCGACGCAGCCGGCGAAGGTGAGGTCGCCGGAGCGGAGCTTGGCGAAGACCAGGCCACCGAGAATTTCCTCTGCGTCGAGGGCAAAGCCGGCGTAGAGCGGGAGTTGGACATCGTCGGGGCGCGGCAGGTCCCAGGACTTGGGCGAGACATCGCCGGATTTGTAGTCGATGACCAGCAGGGAGTTGTCGTTGAGGCGGTCGAGCCGGTCGAGGCGAAGTTTGAAGGTGAGGCCAGCGAGAGTGATGGTGCGCGAGGCTTCGGTTTCGAGGACTTCGAAGGGGAGGCGGGTGGATTCGTACTCCAGCCACGCGATGACCAGGCGGGAGAGTCGCTCCTGTTCAAGTTCGAGATAGCGGCGGGGCATTCGTGCTTGAAGGCTGGGGAGCAGCTCCGTTGTGAAAACACGGCGGACGTGACCGGTGACGAAGGACTGTCGGTCGGGCAGGTTCTGCAGTTCGGCTTGAGTCCGAATGCCGTTTGGCTTGCCTGCCCAGACAGCATGGAGGACGGCATGGAGGAGTTGGCCGCGCTGGGAGGGGGTAAGGCCGGCTTGAGCCGGCTCCCAGCTTTGCGCGGCGAGGCGGGCGGTGGCGAAGGCCTTGAAAGGGCATTGAGACTGGGAGGTGAGCACGCTGGCGCCGCCGGGGACTTTGCCGGGCGGGTGGGGAATGCGGCTGAAGTCTTCAATGAAGATGGCGAGGGGGTCTGGTCTGGGCGGTGGGGTCAATTCCGCGGGCAGGGGTTGCGGCGGGGAGGCAAGCTGGGCGATGAGGCGCGAGGGACGGGACTCGGCGCCTTCGATTTGCTTTGCGTAGCTGAAGTGAACCTCGCTAGCGGAGCCGAGCATGCGCGTGCTGATGGCCTGGGCGAGATCCCAATCGAGCTGGGGGGTGGCGTGGGGCATGCGGGCTTCGCGCTGCACTTCGGGCGGAAGCAGGGGATGGGTGGCGCCACCGGCCGGCCAGGCGTCTTCGCTTGCGCCGAGGAACCAGATGGCATCGGCGGTGAGGCCGGCGGACTCGGCGGGGCCGGCGATCTGGATGGACGCGTCGCGGGATTCGGGGACAAAGAGGGTCTCTTCCAGGGTGCGGGCGAGCGCGGAGAGGAAGTCGTTCCAGTCGATGCGACGGCCATCAAAGCCGAGCGAGCCTACAGTTTCGAGGGCTTGCTCCCAGCGGCGAATGGCTTGGAATTCGGCGCTTGAGAGCGCGTGGGAACCGGCAAAGTGGAGGGATTCAAGCAACTGCGGAACCAGCTCGGCCCAGTCGAGCGGTGCTTGCGGACGGCGGGCAAAGTCTGCGAGATGGCGCTGGGCTTGGGTCAAGCGGCTGACCCAGAGGGCGGGTAGCGGATTGTCTTGCGGCTGGCCGACGAAGAGTTCAATGAAGGCTTTGAAGTTCCAGTCCGGCTGCTCGAGGCCGCGGCTGCGGATTTTGCGCATGTGGACTTGCGGCGCGGAGGATTCCTGCGGGCTGGCGGCGGCGTGGCCGGTAGAGAAGAGCCAGTCGAGTTCGTGCTCGGCAAGCGGGCCGGAGAGCCAGCGGAGCAGCAGGTGCGCGGCGCGCGGCAGGGTGACCTGACTGAGCGGGATTCCGAGGGAGAACTCGAAGAACGGAGAAATGGCGGAACCGGTGTGACTGAGGAAAGCGCGCTCGATCTGGCCGCGGCGGCTGGTTGCATTCTGGATGACGACAAGGAGACGGCCGCGTGGATTGGCGGCAAGTTGGCGGCTGCTCCAGAGGGCGCACGCGGCCAGCTCGGCCTGGTCGTCGCGGGCTTCGTGGAACTGGACTTGTGCGGCTGGATCGCCGAGGCCGGCCTCCTGCCAGGGGCCCCAGGCTTCGAACAAGGTGCGCTGAACGGGGAGAATGCGGTCAAAGCCGGCGAGCAGGAGCGGCGGGCGGTCGGGCTGGCTGGCGCCGGCCGAGGGATTCTCAAGGAGCGGGATCAGTTCGAGGGGCAGGCGGGCTGGGCTGAGCAGGTTGCCGGTGCGGCAAGTTTCGTCAAAGGCGGTGAGCCAGTTGCTGAATGCGGCTGCGTCGTTTTGCCAACTGGAGCGGGCGGACGGGCGCAGGAATTTGGGGGCATGGGAGCAGAGCAGCTCGTGGGCGTCCATGGCCAAGGCGGCGAGGCGGTGGCGCGGACCTTCGAGCAGGGTTGCCGTGTGGCCGCCGGAGCCGGCGATAGCGGCCCAGAGCGTTCGCTCCTGGGTGGGATTCAGCAACAGGCGGCCATCAAAAGAGCGTTCTTGCCAGGCCGAGCGGACGAAGTTTTGCCAGTCGAGGATGTTGGGTGCGGGCCACGCGGTGAGTCCTTCGGCCTGGCGGGCGCGATGGAAGGCGGAGCCAAGGGCGCGGGCGGCACGCTCACTGGCTGTGACTACGAGGCCTCCCTGGCAGAGCCATGCGTCGACCTCAGCTTCCCGTCTTGCCCCCATTTCAGCGTTATACGCCGAAGGGCGGGGGGAATGCTATTGAGGAGCGATCGCGAAGTTGGAGCCGGTTGTACACTAAGCTGTGATTCGCAGATTGCTTGCTTGCTCATTGCTCGCTGGAGTGGCGCTGGCCGGATGCCATTCCGATCAGAAGGCGCCCACGCAGACCTCCGCAGGCGCGGCCTTCAAGGTATACAAGTTGCGCGGCAAGGTGGTTTCAACCCATGCCGACAAGGGCGAGGTGACGCTGAACCATGAGGCGATTCCGGGCTTCATGGAGGCGATGACCATGCCCTACAAGCTGAAGGACGCGACCATCCTCGGCGAACTGCATCCGGGGGACGTGATTACGGCCGACGTGCTGGTGTCGCAGGACCCGGATGCGGATTTTCTTCTCGATCATATTGTGATCGTTGCGCAGGCCAGGCCGGATTACCGGCCGGCGGTCTCCTATCACGTACCGGCGCCCGGGGATGCTGTGCCGGATTTCAAGATGCGCAACCAGGACGGACGGCCGATTCATCTGGGGCAGTTCCACGGCAAGGCGTTGCTGGTGACGTTCATTTACACCCGCTGCCCGTTGCCCGACTTTTGCCCTCGGGTCACGCGGAACTTCGCCGAAATGAACAAGGAGCTGGCGGCGAACCCCGCACTGTTTGCCAGGACGCACCTGATGTGCGTGAGCTTCGACCCGGAGCACGACACGCCGGAGCGGCTGCGGGCGTATGGGGTGACGTATATCGGCAGCGACGCCAGGAATGCTTTTGCGCATTGGGACTTTGCTGTTCCTGACAAGCCGGTGCTCAAGGAGATGGCGAAGTTTTTCGATGTGGGCATAACCACCGGTCCGGACGAGACTATTACGCACACGCTTTCGACCACGCTGATCGGGCCGGATGGGAAGGTGGTGCGGTTTTATCCGGGGAATGAGTGGACTGTGGACCAGGTGACGGCGGATGTGAAGCGATTGGTTGCGGCGGCGGGCTGATAGGGGTATGCATGCAGAGATAGTGCGAGCTTCGAAATTAAACGGTTTTGGGCTGGACGTCGAGAGCAAGGAGGGAGTGCGCGATGAGTGATGGGCTGAATATACGCAAACACGGTGAGCTGGATTTTCTGTCGCTGGGCGCGCTGGTGCACAGGCTCGATCCGGGGATTATTCCGTTCAGGAAAGCGACGGAGTGCCAGATTCACGTCAGCGGCGGCGAGTTCAATGTGGCGGCCAACCTTTCAGACTGCTTTGGGATGAAGACGGCGATTGCGTCGGCGATGTCGGACTATCCGATCGGCGAACTGATTGCGGAGCGGGTGCGCGCGATGGGAGTGAAGCCGTTCTACAAGCACTTCAAACACGACGGCGTGGCCGGCCCCAACATGGCGGCCGTGTACAGCGACCGGGGGTACGGGGTGCGCGCTCCGGTGGTGTTCTACAACCGGGCCAACGAGGCGGCGGCGCAACTGAGGCCGGGGGATTTCGATTGGAAGGCGATCTTTGCGGGAGGCGTGCGGTGGGTGCACAGCGGAGGGATCTTTGCGGCGCTGTCGCCGACAACGGCGCCGCTGGCGGCGGAGATGATGAGAGAAGCCAAAGCGGCGGGCGCAATCACCTCGTTCGATCTGAATTTTCGCGAGAAACTGTGGAAGATCTCCGGCGGCAACGAGCGGGCCGTCGAAATTATCGGCACCATTGTTGAGAATGTGGATGTGCTGGTGGGCAACGAAGAGGACCTGCAGAAGGGGCTGGGAATTCCGGGGCCGGAGGTAGCGGCGAAGTCGAAGCTCGATCCGAGCGTGTTCTTCGGCATGATCGACAGCGTGGTGAAGAAGCACAAGCATGTGAAGGTGGTGGCGACAACACTGCGCGAGGTTCACTCGACCAGCCGGCACAGTTGGAGCGCGGTTGCGTGGATCGACGGCAAGACCTATGCGGCGCCGACGGCGGAGCTGGAGGTAGTGGATCGCGTGGGCGGCGGAGACGGATTTGCGGCCGGCTTCATCTACGGGCTGCTGAACGGCGAGACGCCGGAAGAGGCGGTTAAGCTTGGATGGGCGCACGGCGCGCTGCTGACTACGTTCCCCGGCGATACGACCATGGCGACGGTGGACCAGGTGCGGGCGTTTGCGCGGGGCGGGTCCGCGAGGATTCAGCGGTAGGCATTGCCGGAAGCGCAGTACGAAGTTCTTTATTTTGGCGGGTCGAAGCGGGTGTTTTTGACCTATTTCTTTTCCTTTTCTGGGGTTGCGGCAAAAAAGGGGGGAGGGGTGGAGGTCATAAGCGCTAAGATAAGACTTGATAGGCGTGTAATTCGGATGTAAGCTTCTGTGCATGTCTGGTCTCGAGGATTGGCCGGTTCTGGTCCAGCTGCTTCCTTCTGGTTGGGAGCAGTATGGGCGAAGCATTGGGGCGGTAA
>DASWZM010000411.1:0-5002 GCA_036404455.1 Occallatibacter sp.
CGCAGTTTTGCGGCCAGTCCTGCCACGTCATGCATCCGGAGTACACAGCCTACAAGATTTCCGCGCACTCCCATGTGGACTGCGTCGCCTGCCACATCGGATCGGGCGCGGCATCCTACTTTGCCGCCAAGGTGAACGGCACCAGGCAGCTTCTTGAGGTCAGCTTCGATCGCTATCCCACTCCGATTCCTTCGCCGGTCGAGAATCTGCGCCCCGCGCGGTATATCTGCGAGGGCTGCCACACGCCGGCCCGGTTTGTCGGCGAAAAGCTGCTCGTCAAGTCGAGCTTTGCCGACGATGAGAAGAACACCGAGAACCAGACTGTCGTGGTGCTGCACCTGGGCGGACAGGACTCGCTCTCCCATTTGACCGGCATTCACGGCGTGCACCTGGGCCACATCGAGTACGTCGCCACCGACCCAACCCGCACCACCATCCCCTGGGTGCAGAAGCGGAACGAAGATGGCTCGGAGACCGTGTTTGCCACGGCCGCCGCGGGGAACGGCGTTCCCCAGGGGGAACGGCGGGTGATGGATTGCATCGATTGCCACAACCGCGCGGCGCACACCTTTGTGACCGCGGAGGATGCGCTCAACCGGGCCATGGCCGACGGCGCGGTCAGTCCGGAACTGCCCTGGGTCCACAAGGAGGGTCTGGAGCTGCTGAAGGCCGCATACGCCTCTGAGGCTGAGGCAAGCACTCAGATTCCACAGCAGCTTCAAGCCTTCTATCGCGCCCAGCATCCCGACGTCCTGCCGGCGAAGGCAGCGCTGGTCAAGTCCGCGGGCGATGAATTGGTCATCCTCTACAGCCAGAACGTGTTTCCCTTTATGAAGGTGACCTGGGGTACGCATCCCAACCATATCGGCCACATGAGCTATCCGGGCTGCTTCCGCTGCCACGATGGCGACCATGCGGCCAAGGACGGCACCAGCATCACCCAGGACTGCGCCGCCTGCCACAACCTGCTTGCAGTGGACGAAACGAAGCCCAAGGTTCTTTCCGACCTCGGCATTCAATAGAAAACCATACGGCGGCCCACCGCCGCCGCGATTTTACTGGCTGCGGAAAAACTCGATCCGGAGGGAGGCGGGGGTTTCAACCCCCGCATAAAGCCAACAGAATCAATGCGGGCTATAGCCCTGGGGGACGCTTTCCGCGCATTTTCCTTCAAACTCGGCCTTTCTTCGCCGCATGTTTTAGTCACCCCTACCCCGGGAATCCTCAGTGCTTTAGAACCGCCCCATGCGCACCCGCACCACCTCCGGCTTCTGGTAGAAGCACAGGCCTCGGTCGGTTTCGTCGCCATTCCACAGCCGGAGCGGTTTCCAGACGCCGTTTTCATAGATGCCCTGCTGGGCAGAAACGAGCTGGCTGTGGATCCACGGCAGCTTTCCCGGAAGATGGAAGCTGACGCTCGCGTCCACGCCCGTCACCAGGAACTCATCCGGCCCCAACTGCGCCACCAGCGCCGCTCCGTGCGCATCCTTGGTTCCGGGAGCCCTGCGCCCATCGGGCTGCGGGAATCCGAATGAGACCGTGACTTGCCAGCCGTCAAAGTCCAGCTCCTGCGCGGTTTGCCCCGGCTCCTCCACGGCGGTCTTGAGCTTGCCGTCAAACTCCAGTTGGGCAACCTCGCGGTCCATCGGTCCAATCAGCGCAAAGTTGCTGGCGTGCGCCTTCCACGGCTGATCGCCCAGGATGTTCCATCCCGACTCGTCGACGCCGAAAGGAGAAAAGCCAATGGCCCCATCTCCGAGCGCATAGAAGAAGAACTTCCCAAAGCTGTCGTCGCGGCCGGTCTCCGGAATCCACAGCGGATTGTCCGGGCGATTGTAAGCGCGCATCGTCTCCCGGTAGAACGGGGAGTCGTCGGCGTAGATGTCCGGTCCGATCATGTCGATCGAAGGCGCCAGAGTCCGCCACAGGCCGACGAACTTCTGCACCGCGCCGCCACTGGGGTAGGCGATGCCCGGCTCATCCAACTGGCGCTGCGGCGTCTGCGCCGCCGGGTAGTCGATCCACACGTTGATATAGAGCGGAATCGCAAACTCCTGCTTACCCGCCGCGGCAATCTCATTGACGTACTTCGCCTGGTGGTAGACCTGGAAGGTCTCATCGGCCTCCGCGCCGAATACCTGGCTCCAGTTCCCCGGCTGCTTGTGGGTCGCGGCCAGCAGATCGGCCGGAACCTGGCCGGCAAACTCGCGATTCGACTCCGCGGAATTATCCCGCACGCTGCCGATGTTGCCCGACTCGTTTTCCACCTGGATCATCAGGACGGTGTGCCGCTCGTTGTCGATCCGCTTCAAATGGCGCATCAGGGCCGTGAACGCCGCTTTGTCCGCCTCCAGCGTGTTGCGCGAGTTGGGCGACAGCACGTCGATGGGCTCGCCGTCCGGCCGGATGGTGTGTGGAAAGCGCTTGGGATCGGCCTTCACCCACGCCGGCACATAGTGCATGTTGCCGTTCTTCCAGGTGCCGAACCAGAGGAACACCACGTGCAGGTTGTGCGCCCGGGCGCCCTCCACAATCTGCTCCACATTGGCGTAGTCGAATTGGCCCTCCTGGGGCTCAAGCTGCTCCCAGTAGACCGGCGCCTCAACCGTGTTGGCGTGCAGGGCGGCCATCGACTCCCACACCTGCTTGAGTTCGCTGGGCCAGGCGCTGGAGTTGTGAATCTGGCCGCCGAGAATCAGATACGGACGGCCCTCGACCAGCAAAGCGAAGCGGCCATCCTTTTGCACGATTTTAGGAGCTTCGACGGCCAGAGCCGTGGAAAGCGCGGCGAGGACGACGAGGGTGGCAGCGGCAAGACAGGAGAACGTGGAAAGGCGCATACGAGTCGAAACGAGCATGGAAAATTACCCCCAAAGCAATGTAACCGTATACATCGGCGAGCGCAAGCCGGATCGTGCGCAATCTCTTTTCGCTCCTCCGGTTGGATGCAGCCGCCATACGGAACGTCAATCTTCCCAGACCAACGCGGTACCCTCCACGAAAAAAGAAAGGTCCGCTCCGGATCAAAACTCGCACGGAGCGGACCTTGTTTGAAGTTACTTGCGCCGGAGCGCTACTTCTTTTCCGGTTCCGCCGGCGGCACCGCGCCGGGGAAGATGCCCTCAATGGGCGCGCGCTTCTTCTCTTCCAGGTCGGGATGCGGCAGCGGCTTGCGCGGCAACATCTGGTCGCGCTGTGCGGCGTTGTAAACAAAAATCGCTTCGACCGTGGCGATCTGCTTCAGGTCCGCCGGCTGCAGCCGCTCCACCACGTCCTCGTTCGAGTGGTGCGTCCGGCTCCCGTAGTCCAGCACGTCCTGGATGAACTGGAATCCCGGAATGCCCACCGCGTCGAAGCTCAGGTGATCGGTTCCGCCGGTGTTGCGGTTGGTGATGGTGGTTACGCCCAGGTCCTTCAGCGGGGCAATCCACTGCGCAAAGATGGGCGCGATGGCCGCATTGCCCTGCGTATAGACGCCGCGAATCTTGCCGGTGCCGTTATCCACGTTGAAATAGCCGGAGATGAGCTTCTGCTCCGGTTTCACTTCGAGCGGTCCCACGGCCCGGCGCATGAACTCCGGCAGTTGCAACTGATCGGGCGCGGTGGAGAGCTTGGCCGAGCCGAAGTGGATGGTGCAATAGCCCTTGGAGCCGAAGATTCCCTGCTCTTCGCCGGTCCACAGCGCAATGCGGATAGTGCGCCGCGGCTTCACGTCGAGCGCCTTCAGGATGCGCACGGCTTCCATGGCCACGATGGTTCCCGCGCCGTTATCGGTGGCGCCGGTGCCGGCGATCCAGCTATCCAGATGGCCGCCCAGCATCACCACCTGCTCCTTCAACTTGGGATCGGCGCCAGGAATCTCGGCAACCGTATCGAAGCCATGTTCGTGTTCGCCGGTGACCTTGGTCTCGACATCGATCTCCACGCTGACCGGCGCATGCGCCTGGGTAAGCCGGTATAGCCGTCCGTAACTCTCGATCGCGGCCACCACCACTGGAATCTTTGCCCGCTTGTCAGCAACGTAAGGCGTGCGGCCCATGGTGGCGCCGTTGTCGTCGAAGAATGTGCCACCGGAGCCGCCGCCGTTCGTCCCGTCACGGCTTGGCTCGATGACCGCAGCCACCTTCTCGTCATAGAAGAACTGCGCAACCTTGTCGATGAGCTGCAACCGCTCCAAACGTTCCCGCATTTGGGGTCCGATCGCCGGCGTGTTGGCGCTCACTGGAAACGCGGCGATGTCTTCGAGTTCCTTGTCCGTATAGCGCTCGAACAGCGCCTTGTCCACTGGCGGAACTTCGCGCATGGCGCCGAACAGAACCACTTTTCCGGCCAGCTTGCCCTTGTACTGATCGAAGTCCTTGTCCGTCTGGATGCTGACGAACGTCACATCTCCAGTCACCGGGCCGGGCGTCGGAGGCGACCACGGCGTGGCCTGCACAATCAGCACGGCCGTGTCCGGCGTAACCATGCGCGCCCAGGTGTTCAGTTGCTGCCAGCCCAGGCCGAACTCGCCCCAGTCCTCAAGGTGCGCATTCTCCAGCCCGATCTTGGTCAGCGTGTCGCGGGTCCACGCGTTGGCCTTCGCCAGGTTCGGCGAACCCGTCAGCCGCGGGCCAATGCCGTCCATCAGCGCGCTGGCAAACTCCATCACGTGCGAGTGGTTCAGGCCTTCGTCGCGAATCCGCTGATACATGTTCAGGTCCAGCGACTCGGTGGCCGGCTGCACCTCGGCGTACGGATCAACGGATTGGGGTGCGGGCGCGGGGGGCTTGGGCTTGTCGGCGGCATGAAGTAAAAGCGCCGCGGCCAGACAGACCGCGGGGAAGAGGCGAAGCATTTTCACTGGCATCGGGATCTCCGGTCGGATGGGATGTATCTTCCGTTTGCTGGAATTGTAGGTCATCGCTCAGCCGGACCGTCCGGCAAATGCGGGCGACGACACAATTTCCCTGCCAAGAACAGACCCCAACGAAACCCCGCCGGAACCGCGTCAGTCGCTTTT
>DASWZM010000412.1:0-5425 GCA_036404455.1 Occallatibacter sp.
GGGCAGACGAGATGATCGCATTGGGATACAGAAAGGCCAGGATGTGCGACTTCACGACTTCGGCTGGCAGGCGCTAGCAGGCGACGGCGGGCAACGCCAAGGGAGGCCGGATGCTCCAGATCCCGCTCCTGGGACCTGGGAAAGCACAACGCTTATGCGAGCGACCAGCGAGTGTCTGCCCCACTGTAGGTGGCTATGCTCCGGACTTCTTCTCGATCTTGGCCCAGGAGTCTTTTAGCGGGAGGGTGCGGTTGAAGACTAAGTTGCCGGGGGTGGAGTCGGAATCGAGGCAGAAGTAGCCGACGCGCTCGAACTGGAAGCGGTCTCCGACTTTGGCGTTGGCGAGAGAGGGCTCAAGTTTGGCGCCCAAGAGGATCTCTAGTGAGTTGGGGTTGAGATTGCTTTGGACGCTCTCGCCCTCTTCGACGTCGCCGGGATCGGGCTTGGTGAAGAGCTTGTCGTAGAGACGGATTTCGGCGGAGATGGCGTGGGCGGTGGAGACCCAGTGGATGGTGGACTTGACCTTGCGGCCGTCGGGGGAGTTACCGCCGCGGCTGGCCGGATCGTAAGTGCAGTGGACTTCGACGATGCGGTCGTGGGAATCTTTCACCACGCTGTGGGCAGTGACGAAGTAGGCGTTGCGCAGGCGGACCTCCCGGCCAGGCGATAGGCGGTAATACCTGGGCGGAGGAATCTCGCGGAAGTCGTCCTGTTCAATATAAAGTTCGCGGGAGAAGGGCACCTGGCGGGCGCCGGCGGAGGGGTCTTCGGGGTTGTTGGCGACGTCGACGAACTCGACCTGATCCTTGTCTGGGCCTTCGGGGTTTGGGCCGGCGGGGTAGTTGTCGATGACCAGCTTGAGGGGGTGAAGGACGGCCATGGCGCGGCTGGCGCGGCGGTTCAGGTCGTCGCGCTGGAAGTGTTCGAGCATTTCAATATCTGTTGACCCATTGGTCCGCGAGACGCCGCTGGCGGCCACGAAGGCGCGGATCGCTTCGGGGGTAAAGCCGCGGCGGCGCATGCCGCAGAGGGTGGGCATACGGGGATCGTCCCAGCCGCGGACAGTCTTTTCCTGCACGAACTGGATGAGCTTGCGCTTGCTGAGCAGGGTGTAGGTGATGTTAAGACGGTCGAATTCGGTCTGCTGCGAGGGGAAGATGCCGAGCTGCTCGATATACCAGCGGTAGAGGGGCTGGTGGTCGGCGAACTCGAGGGTACACATGGAGTGGGTGACGCGCTCGATGGAATCCGACTGGCCGTGGGCGTAGTCGTACATGGGGTAGATGCACCACTCGTCGCCGGTGCGGTGGTGAGTGGCGTGGAGGATGCGGTACATGACCGGATCGCGCATGTTGAGGTTGGGCGAGGCCATGTCGATTTTGGCTCTCAAGACGCGAGTGCCGTCGGGGAACTCGCCGGCCTTCATGCGGATGAAGAGGTCGAGATTCTCCTCGATTGTCCGGTTGCGATAGGGACTGTCGGTGCCGGGCTCGGTGAGGGTGCCGCGGTGCTGGCGGATCTCGTCGGCGGTGAGGTCATCGACGTATGCTTTTCCAGTCTTGACGAGCTGCAAAGCCCACTCGTAGAGCTGGGGGAAGTAGTCGGAGGCGTAGCAGAGGCGCTCCCAGTCGAAGCCGAGCCAGCGGACGTCTTTCTGGATGGAATCGACGTACTCCTGTTCCTCTTTTTCAGGGTTGGTATCGTCGAAGCGCAGGTTGGTCTTGCCGCCGAACTCGTCGGCGAGGCCAAAGTCGATGCAGATGGCCTTGGCGTGGCCGATGTGGAGGTAGCCGTTGGGCTCGGGGGGAAAGCGGGTCTGGACTTGGGCGTCGCCGAACTTTTTGGTGCGGACATCTTCGGCGATGAGATCGCGGAGGAAGTTGGAGGGAGTGGGGGCGCCTCGGCTTTCCGAATTTGAGTTGGTCATACCTGCTTTTCCTCATTCCATTTGAGGTTCTGTGCTCAGCCGAGCGATTCGAGGCTTTCTTCGGCCTGGCGGATGCGCGCGAGGCAGACGTCGCGGCCGAGGACGGCCATGGTTTCAAAGAGCGGTGGCGCGTTTTTGCGTCCGCAGACGGCGACCCGGATGGGCTGGAACATGGGACCGGCCTTGAGGCCGAGCGACTGGGCTGCCTGGCGCAGTGTGTGGTCGAGCGAATCGTGGTCGAAAGAGGTTGTGGCGAGGGCCTGCCGGGCGTGCTCAAGGACGCGGCGGGCGAGGGCTACGTCGCCCGTTAGATTGCCTTTTTGGGGGATCAGGTCAGATGGGTTGTAGGTGGGGAGCTGGGGGAGGAAGAAAAAGTCGGCGGCGGAGACGGCGTCGCGCAGGAGCTTGATGCGCTCGCGAATGAGCGGGGTGACGGCGAGGAGTTTTTCGGGCGAGGGATGGAGGCCGGCCTGCTCGAAGAAGGGTTGGAGTAAGGGGCTGAGCTGCTCGGCGGGCAGGGCGCGGATATGCTCGGCGTTGAGCCACAGGGCCTTGGGATCGAAGGGGGCTAAATCCGAAGAGTTCAAGACTGTTTCCGAAGAGCTCAAGGCTGTCTCAGTGAAATTGACGACGGCGTTGGCGCGGTTGACGCCCTCGAGAGTGAAAGCAGAGGTGAGCTCGTCGAGGGTGAGGAACTCGCGGTCGTCCTTGGGCGACCAGCCGAGGAGGCAGAGGAAGTTGACGAAAGCCTGGGGGAGGAAGCCGGCATCGCGGTAGGTGGTGACGCTGACGACGGGGCCGTGGCGGCGCTTGGAGAGTTTGGCGCCATCGGGGGCGACGAGCAGGGGAAGATGCGCGAACTGGGGCGGCGGGACGCCGAGGGCCTCGAACAGAGCCAAGTGCTTGAAGGTGTTGGTGAGGTGATCCTGGCCGCGGATGATGTGGCTGATGCCGAGATCGGCGTCGTCAACGCACGAGGCGAGGTGGTAGGTGGGCATTCCGTCCGAGCGCAGCAGGGCGAAGTCTTCGACCTCGTCGGTGAGCTTGGACTGCTCACCATAGACGCTGTCGGTGAAGCTCAGAGTGCGGCCCTGGCCGCGGGGGACGCGATAGCGGAGGGCGAACGGCTCGCCCGCGGCGGCGCGGCGGTCACTGGCTTCTCTCGATAATTCGCGCATGCCGGGGTTCGAGAGCCAGGCGCCCTGCGAGGAGGACTGCTCGCCTGAGTCCGCGTGGGCGGGGGTGAAGTCTCGATAGGCATGGCCCTTGGCGAAGATGGCTTCGGCCTGCCGGCGGTGCAGGGCAAGGCGTTCGGATTGCTTGTATTCTTCGTCCCAGTTCAGACCCAGCCAGCGCAGTCCCTCGAAGATTGACTGGACGCTGGCCTCGGTGTTGCGCTCGACATCGGTGTCGTCCAGGCGCAGCACCATGGTTCCGTGGTTTCGGCGGGCATAGAGCCAATTGAAAATAAAGGTGCGGGCGCTGCCGACGTGCAGGTAGCCGGTGGGCGAGGGGGCAAAACGAACGCGTGGAGTCTTTGCTGCGGAGGGGGCGAAATCAGGCATCGTTGAGGTTAGTCCTCTTCGATGCTAGCATTCTGCCCCCTTCCCAGGCCGACGCGGACAGGCTCAGCCCTGGGGTGGCAATGGGGGCTGGGGCGGGTACGGCGGGTAGGGTGGCTGCGGAGTCCAGCCGAACTGGGGCGCGGGCACAACTTTCCACTCCGCAAAGGCCAGGATATAGATCAGAATCAGGTTGCCCAAGGGAATAATGTTGATCAACGAGAGCCAGGGTGAGAAGCCGGCCTTCTTGCAGATGAACCAGAAGGGCAGAATGACGATTGCCAGGCCCACCAGAATGATGATGGGCAAAATCGCGAACATGGCCACGACCATGTGCTTGATGGCTTCAGGATCGGGCTGGTTTTGCAAGAGAAGCGCTAGATTGTGCATAGAGAACACTCCAGACGTGAGATGGAAACTGGGAGCAAAGGTACGGCCAAACGCGAAAATTCGCAATCAAAATCGCCGTGGAGCATTCGCAATCGAATTGCGATCCCCGACTCCAGCGGGAGGCCTTCGAGAGAGAGCAGGCGGCCTGCGGTACTGGCGGCATGGATGAAATGCTGGACGAGCAGGATGGCGTGGACGAGGGTCGCGGTTTCCCACCTTTGTGACAGTTTTTTCCCGAAAACCAGCCGAAAGGATGGGGCAGGGTGCTTTTGTGGGCAGGCAAGAACCGCCTCGCGGTTCCCTTACTGCTGAAAACTGGCCACTGAAGACTGATAACCGGCGACTGTCCTACGTAATGTCCTCGGTGTCGTAGACAGGGGCGACGACGCGTTTTTTGGGGACGCCGTGGACGGAGCTGAGGAGGTCTTCGACGACGTCTTCGAGCTGGCGCTGGGTCTCGACGACGGCGCTCATGGTTTTCAGGTCGTCTGGCTCGAGGACGCGCTCGACCAGGGCGATGGCGTGGCACTGGGCGATGTGGTCGAGGTTGAGGCCCTCGGGGGTCTTGGCCTTGATGCTGATCTGGTCGATGCCGATACCGAGAAGGTCGGCGACGCGGGCGCGCATCTCGCCGGCAATGGGGAAGATCCTGGGCGCGGCCAGAATGAGCGTAGTGTCTACGTTGACGATGCGGTAGCCGGCGCTTTGCAGCTCTACAAGGGCCAGGTTGAGGAAGATGGCGGAGTCGGCGTCTTTCCAGCGCGGATCGCCGGGCGGGAAGAAGCTGCCGATGTCGCCGGCGGCGACGGCGCCGAGGAGGGCGTCGGTGATGGCGTGCAGCAGCACGTCGCCGTCGGAGTGGCCGGCGAGGCCCTCGGGGTGTTTGATCGTGAGCCCGCCAATGCGCAGCGGGATTCCGGGCTTGAATGCGTGCGAGTCAAAGCCAAATCCGATCCGTGTTTCCATGATCTCCGTGCCTGCCCTCTTAATTGCCGCTACTCTTGCCTATCGAGAACGTGCCGGTGCACTCCATGTCGCCAGTGCCATCGGCATGGACCATGCCGGAGCAGGCACCGTTACCCTTGATGAATTTGTATCTTCCGGTACCACTTTCAAGATTCCATCGTTGCGAGAAAGGCTTTGTAATGTCTGTTGAGAAGGAGCCTTCATAGGAGTAGTACACCTTGTCTCCATTCGTCATTGTCACATTCATGCGGCCATGTACGCTCACGGATGCATTCAGCATCTCCTGGAACTCTGTAAAGTCGCTCTCGTCTTCCGGGAAACCTGCGTCGCTTGCCGTCGATTTGCAGCTGCCTTGGATGATCGTATAGTTGTGATTCGGTGCGTCTCCCACGGCCACACTATGGAATTCCGATGGTTTCGGGCAGCGCCACTTCGTATCGATCCTGTTTTGAGCCAACGCAGTGGAAGCAAACAAGAGCAAAGCAAATGCAACCCAAACCATCTTTCTCATCCGGAGCCTTTCCGTGTAATTCGGATCGAAAACTCGCCTTTTGATTCTTCCTCAGCGGGCGCGCTGGCG
>DASWZM010000413.1:0-7006 GCA_036404455.1 Occallatibacter sp.
CTCCCATCTCACAGACCGTCTGTTGGGCGAAGGCCATTCCGTTCTCGGCGTCGACAACCTTTCCACCGGCGACCCTGAAAACCTGGCCCACCTTGTCAACGAGCCGCGCTTCCGCTTCGAGCAGAGGGATATCTGCCACCCCTTCGACCCTGGCCCGGTAGACTACGTCTTCAATCTTGCTTCGCCGGCCAGCCCCCCGTTTTATCTCCGCCTGGCCATTGAGACCCTCCGCGTGGGCTCCGTGGGCACGGAAAACACCCTTGAGGTCGCCGCCAGATATGGCGCCGGCTATCTGCACGCCTCCACCTCGGAGTGCTACGGCGACCCGCTCCAGCATCCCCAGTCCGAGGACTATTGGGGAAACGTGAATCCCATCGGACCCCGCTCGGTCTACGACGAGTCCAAACGCTATGCCGAAGCGCTGGTGATGGCCTACCACCGCTCGCGCGGCGTCGACACCCGCCTGGCCCGCATTTTCAACACCTACGGCCCACGCCTGCACCCAGGCGATGGACGCGTCATTTCAAACTTCATGATGCAGGCCCTGCGCGGCGAGCCGCTCAGCGTCTACGGCGAAGGCAACCAGACCCGCAGCTTCTGCTACGTCGACGACCTCATCGAGGGCATCCTGCGCCTTTCCCGCTCCGGCGAGCACATGCCGGTGAACATCGGCAACCCCGTCGAGTTCACCATCATCGAGTGTGCGCAGGCCGTGCTGGAGGTTACCGGTTCAAGAAGCGAGTTGCGCTTCGAACCGCTGCCCGAGGACGACCCCGCACGCCGCTGCCCCGACATCACCCGGGCTCGTACCCTCCTGGGTTGGGAACCGCAAGTCACTCTCAAGGAAGGGCTGGCTAGATCACTCCAGTACTTCAGAAACAAGGTCGCGGTCAACGCCTGGGGAACCTGTGAATAAGCCGGCGTTTTGAAAGAGCGCGGCTGGCGGGCCGGGGTTTTAACCCCGATAAAATCCGCGTCGCAGACGCAGCAGAATCAACGCGGGCTGGTAGGGATGGGTTTTAACCCATCCATTTATCCCCCAAGGGAATGCTGACTCGCTGCAAGAGCTTGTTCGGGGTTTCCGTGAAGCTCTTGCTGAAAACATGGGAACTGCTCCCGCCCTCCTGATCCCGCTGTCTCCCCTCCACTCCCGGCCGCACAAGGCGATTGTCCAGTGGGCCTCGATCTGTGTACAGTTCTATGCACGGCTTCCGGCCCTATCTTCCTGCCGCGGAACCGTGTACGCGCCAAATCGATTTTGTTCACGGGTCTGGCAGCTTTTGCGCCTCATTTTCCGTCAATCAATCAGGACAGCCCGGAACGAGTGGGGTAGTGTGCAATGCGTAGGCTGATTCTGCTGGGGCTCGTGGCAGCCATGGTTCTTCCCGCCGGCGCCGCCAGGCGCGTGACCGTGGAGCAACTGGAGCAGGCCCTGGCCGCCGGCATCGCGGCCCATCGCGCCGATGCCGAGGTTGCGCGCCAACTCGGCGACCTGGAACTCTCCGAGCGCCTCACCGATGTCACGCTGGGCCGCCTGGCCACAAAGCTCACCCTCGGCCCGCGCACGGCGCTGGCCTTGCAGTTGCTCGCCGACCAATCGGCCTTCCTCGACCCTCCGTCCAGCGAGTTGCCCGCCACGGCTGCCCCGGACGCCGCCACCCGGCAGCGCATGATGGATCTCGCGCGTGGCTATGTGGTCCGAACCTGGCCCCATCTGCCCGATTTCTTTCTCACCCGGACCACAGCCCGTTTTGAAGACAGCCCACTGGTGCTGAAACCGGGCGATTGGCCAGTGCGCGCGGGAATGCACCTGGTGGCGACAACAACCAGCAACTTTACCTACCGCGAGGGCGTTGAAGTCCCGGATTCGGAGACGGAGACGGCCGCGGCCAAATCCTCCACAACCGCCCTGCAGGCCGTGCTTGAACAGGGACTGAGTTCCAAGGGCGAATTCGGCCCGGAGCTGACCATCGTCCTCACCGACACAGCCAGGGGCAAGCTGACCTGGAGCCGCTGGGAACAGACCCCGGCCGGACTGGCCGCCGTCTATCGCTACTCGGTGCCCAGGGCCGTCTCCCACTTTCGCGTCGATTACTGTTGCCTGCTCGATCTGCCCATAGGCGGACGTGGGGGGATGGACGGCGGCGCCCGCAGGAGATCGGGGGGAAATCAGCCCAACGTACCGGGGACTCTGACCAAGCGCTTCACTGAAACCCCGGGCTACCACGGCTCTCTCTTCGTCGACCCTTCCTCAGGCGCAATCCTCCGCATCACGCTGGAAACCGATCTTGACAATGGCGACCCCCTCGCCAGGGCTGCCACTGTGGTTCGGTATGGCCCGGTTGCGATCGGCGATCGCAGCTATATTTTCCCGGTGCGAAGCCTGGCCTTCTCCATGGAACAGGTCAATACCCTTGGCAAACCCGGAATCTTCCCCACCCTCCGCATCAACGAAACCATCTTTACCAACTACCACCGCCTGGGCACGACCGTCCGCATGCTCGCCGATGCACCGGAGCCCGGCTCTACCAATCCTGCCTCTCCGAATCCCGGCGCACAGGCCCCCGCAGCGCCGGCTGTTCTGCCTTCAGCTTCTCCGCCGTCCAGGCCCGGCTCGCCGCCATCCGGGACCGAAGTGGCCGCCGCCGCTCCGCCTTCGGCTCCAGCCCCCGAGGAACCCGCAGCGCCCGCCCCACCACCCCCACCCCCTGCAGAGCCCGTCATTCCGGAGATCAGCGTCACCGCCGCCAACGGCGTACCCGACCAGCCGGCCAACGCGGCCCAACCACAGGACACCAATTTCCAGCTCAAGCTTACCTCGCGCCTCGTGGATGTGGGCATCGTGGCCTATGACAAAAAAGGCCATCCAGTGAAAGACCTCAAAGCCGAGGACTTCGAGGTCTTCGACAACGGCCGCAAGCAGGACGTCCGCTTCTTCTCACAGTTCACCACCGGGACCCCCGTTGCCCCACCGGGCGATGCAGCGCCGGGCAGCACCTTCTCCAACCACGCCGCCGATCCCGCAACGGCCGCAACCACCCCCTCGGAAACCGGCGCAACCATCCTGCTGATCGACGAAAGCCATATTGCCTGGCCCGATATGTCCCACGCCCGCCAGGAGATCCTCAGGTTCCTCGGCACCCTGGCTCCCGGCGAACGCGTCGGCCTCTACACCATGACCGGCCTCGGTTTCCGCGTGCTCCAGGAGATCACCACCGACCATGCGGCGTTGATTGCCAAACTGCAGAAGTGGATGCCCAGCGCTCAATCCGCCTCCCAGGCCCAGGAAGAAGAGACCCGCAACCGCCAGTCGTTCGATGAGGTGCATAACGTCTCCGACCTCAACTCCGTGAACGGCAATCAAATCGACGTTCCCGACGCTCAGACCCCGGTCGACCCTCAGTTGCTCACCATGGGCAGCAACCCGGCGCGCGCCTCGCTGATCATCCTCGCCGGCGTCGCGCGCCATCTCTCCGCCGTCACCGGCCACAAGAACCTGGTCTGGGTTTCTTCGGACAACGTATTCGCCGACTGGCAAAATCAGCAGGTGGGCATCGACAAGGGCCCCAGACAAGTCGATTCCTTCGCCCTGCACGCGCAGGAAGCCATGAACGACGCCCATGTCGCCGTCTTTCCCATGGACGTCTCGCAGCTTGAAAGCGCAGCCATCACCGCCGATGTCCGCACCCGCAATGTCGAACTCAACCAGGCTGCCCAGGAGAATGCCACCCTGGGCGGCGGCTCGGTACCCCGCATCGAGGCCCCCGGCCGCATCACCGCCGAGATGCAGCAGGACCTGCACCCCATCCAGGAACCCATCGTTCAAGTGGCCCAGGCCACCGGGGGACGCATCATCCGCCGCGCCGGCGACCTCTCCGCCGCCCTGGCCGGCGTGGTCGAAGACGGCCACGCCATCTACCAGGTCAGCTTTTATCCCCACGGTCCGGCCGACGACCAGTACCACACCATCCTCGTCAAACTCTCCGGCAAGCACAACGGCCTCACCCTGCGCTACCGCACCGGCTACCTTTTCGCCAAGGAACCGGCCACGCTCAAGGATCGCTTCCAGCAGGCGGTATGGCGGCCCAGGGACGTCACGGAAGTCTCCGTCTCCGCCGCCGTTACTCCCCTGCCCCCGCTCACGAATCCCCCCGCGAATCCCAGCGCCAACGTCAAGATCGACATCCAGGCCGGTGACCTCGGCCTCCAGCAACAGGCCGGCCGCTGGATGGACAAGCTGGACATCTTTTTCATCCAGCGCGACGACGCCGGCCTCCATGCCCAGGTCGAAGGCCAGACCCTCGGGCTGCGCCTCAGACCCTCCACCTACCAGAACCTCTTATCCGCCGGCGTACCGTTCGAGCGCTTTGTCCAGCTTCGGCCGGGCATGGCGTCGCTCCGCGTCCTGGTGGTCGACGAAAACTCCGGCCGCATGGGCTCGATCACCATTCCCGCCCCCGCCCTTACGGCTACGCACTAAGGACCGCCGCGCATTGTGGAGCCCAACCCATTGAGCACCGGAACACACACTGCAATCTGTCACAGGAAGGCGCGGCGGCAAATCTGTACAATTGCTGCGCCCCAAACTTCGGGAGGAATATGCAAATGAAACGGATTGGATGGATTCTCGTACTTCTGCTGGCAGTCTCACCCGCATGGGCCGCCAAGAAAATCAACGTACAACAACTCAAGGACATGTTGGTGTCGATGCAGCAGGCCAAGAAATCCGATGCCGATGTCGCCGCCGCGCTCAAGCAGGTGGAACTGACCGAAGAACTGACCCTCGCCACCATGAACAGTATGGTCAGCTTCGTCCCCGGCCCCTACTCGACCGAGCAGATCTACGTCCTTGAGGCCAGGAGCGCCGTGCTCGCCCCGCCGGCCACCGACCTGCCCGCCACTCCGGCGCCCGATGCGGCCGCGCAAAAAGCTATCCTCGACAAGGCCATCGACTATGCAACCAAGACCTACGCCCAACTGCCCGCCTTGACCGCAACCAAAACCACCCTCCGCTTCCAGGACAACGTGGAGGCCGTTCCCGCCAGCTCGGGCTTGCATTCCAGCGCCACGATCATCGATCCCAACCTGGTGAACGCAAGTCAGTTTGTCCACTACATCAACTCCACTGAAAACCCGGTAACGTTTCAGAACGGAGCCGAGCAGAATCCGCTTGCCAAGGACAAGACGGCGTGGGGCGCCAACGGCCTTATCGTCCTGCTCGGCCAGAGCCCTGTCCTGAGCACCGTCCTCGCGGAAGCTCAGGGCGCCGGCAAGCTCAACTGGCTGCGCTGGGAGACGGTCAACGGCAAGACGGCCGCCGTCTATGCCTTCTCCGTGGATAAGAAAAAGACCCACTACGCGGTCAACTATTGCTGCTTCCCGGATTCGGAGCAAGCTGGAATCATGGCCATGACCAATTCAAACGGGTTCGGACAGCCGGGAACTACCAAAGGTTCAAGCGGCGGCGCCAAGGGCAACTTCCAGACCAACACCAGTTACAAACCCTACAAGGCCACGGTGCCTTACCACGGCGAGATCTTCGTTGATCCGGACACGGGCATCGTCGTCCGGCTGGTCACCGATGCCGAGTTCAAGACATCGGACGTTGTTCACCAGGAGGACCAGCGCATCGACTACGGTCCGGTCACCGTCGGCGGCAAGGCCCTGGTCCTGCCCATCAAGACCGTCGTCAACACCGAAGTGGTCCCCCACGGCGAGTCCGGCTCCGGCACGTTTCTCCTGCGCCACACCTTGTTTACCGCCGAGTACAAGGACTACAAATAGCCGGTGCGGCACATTCGTCAACCCGCAACCCGCAGCTTCACCCCGCGCGGCGGTTGCCCCCTTCAGCCGCCGCGCTTCACTCGAATCATCAATCCCTGATTTCCAATGCAGACCCCCAGTCCCTGTTCCCTGTTCCGAGACCCCTGACCCCTGACACCTGACACCCGACTGCTGTTCTATCCTCTTTTCCATCTCTCGCGAAGAGCTGCTCTCCGTCATCCACCGTCAGGGCTTTGAGGAATTCCACCAGGTGCGCAAGTGCCAGCTTGATCCCAACGGCACCTTTTACGTGGAAGCCTTCGATCCCTCCGCCGCCGACAAGCGACACGCCGAGCTGCTCTCCCGCCTCGACGCCCTCTCTCGCGAAGTAGCCGCCCAGCACACTCCGGCCCTGAATCCGGAAGGCCAATAGCCGAAACCGGGTCCGATTCCGTTTTTTCCAGAATATTTCTCTTGCAGATATATCCGCAGCGGATATATATTCGTTTCGTGACTACTGGAATCGCACCCGCGGCACCGCTTTCCCCGGCCGTCTTCGCCATCCTCCTTTCCCTGGCCGAAGGCGAAATGACGGGGTCCCCCGCGATGCCCAAAGGGCACCCACTTCGTCGATGGCGTGGAAAGCATGGTTACCTCATCATGAAGGACGCCCGCGCCCCTCGGGGTGGCGGCGTCCAACTGGGCCCCGGAACCCTCTACGGCTCGCTGGATCGGATGATGCGCGACGGACTCGTCGAGGAATCGGGCGTCTCCGACGATGAGCGCCGCCGCTACTACCGCCTCACCCAGCTCGGCCACTCCGTCCTGGCCGTCGAGCTCAGCAGGCTTGACGCCGCAGTCGCCTCGGCGCGCAAGCTCGGCCTGCTTCCCCACGGAGGCCGCTCATGACCCAATCCCCACCCCAACCCGATCGCCTTACCCAGCTTGTCCAGCTTGAGCGCCTCTACGTGCTGGCCCTTCGCCTTTACCCCGCGCCCTTTCGTCAGGCGTATGCCCCATCCATGCGCCAGACCTTCCGTGACGCCCTTCAGGACAGCACTCTCTCCCGCCGCGCCCTCATCCCGCTGGTCCTCCGCGACCTCATCACTTCCCTTGCCAAGGAGCATCTCGCCATGCTGCGCGACACATTCACCCGCCCCGCCCTGGTCTTCAACGCCGTGGTTCTCGCCGGCCTCGCCACCGTCCTGGCGCTTGCGCTGTATGCCATTCCCCAGCAAGTCCT
>DASWZM010000414.1:0-10409 GCA_036404455.1 Occallatibacter sp.
AATCACCTGCCAGAATCGGCCCAACAGCGTGGTTGAACCCCGCACGCCCTCGACTCTCGACTCAACCGGGGCCTACCGCTCCATCACACCCCGATGCCGGACCTTCTGGAATTCAGCTACTTGCACCACGGGCTGCTAAGCTTGCCCTGAGCGCAGTCGAAGGGATGGGCACACAGGAATGAATCAGATGCAAATCGAGGGCGGACGCGATGCGTCCGCCCTCGATGGCAGCTGACTGAGTAGGGGCTAAGCGCCGGCGCTTGCGGGGGCCGGCGGCTCGACCGGTTGGCTGCGGGCAACCTTCACCATCCTGTTGCGCTGGGCGCGGAGCTTGAGGAAGGATTTGGCCTCGACGTAGAGCCGGGGCAGATCGCGATTCACAAACGCCTTCCAGACCACGCGGAAAGCGGCCTTGGGACGGAAGTAGTACTCGTCGTAGAAGCGGTGGACCATTTCCATAACGTAGTCGGTGGGCAGGCCGGGGTATTCAATGTGCGCCATCTGGTGGCCGCCTTCATCCATCATCGCCGCGGTATTGACGATGAAGCCGTTGGCCTTGGCGTAGTCGTAGAATTCGGTGCCGGGGTAGGCGTGGGCGATGGAGACTTGGATGGTTTCCACGTCCAGCGACTTGGCGAAGTTGATGGTATTGCGGATGGACTCCTTGGTTTCCCCAGGCAGGCCGAGGATGAAGTCGCCGTGGATGGTGAGGCCGAGCTTGTGGCAGTCCCGCGCGAAGTCGCGGGCGCGTTCGACGGTGGCGCCCTTCTTGATGTTCTTGAGGATCTGGGGGTCTCCGGATTCGAAGCCCACGATGAGCAGACGGCAGCCGGCCTCGCGCATGGCCTTGAGGGTGTCGTAGTCGGTGGTTACGCGGGAGGTGCAGCTCCAGGTGAGACCCAGCGGCTTGAGCTTTTCGCACAGCTCGATGGTGCGGATTTTTTGGATATTGAAGGTGTCGTCGTCGAAGAAGAACTCCTTGACGCCGGGGAAGTTCTCTTTGGCCCAGGCGAGTTCGGCGGCAACGTCGTCAGTAGACCGCTTGCGCCAGGCGTGACCGCTGAGGGTCTGCGGCCAGAGGCAGAAGGTGCACTGCGCCGGGCAGCCGCGCGTCGAGTAGAGGGCGATGAAGGGATGGAGCAGGAAGGGGACGTTGTAACGGGTAACGTCCATATCGCGCTTGTAGATTTTGGTGGCCCAGGGCATGGCGTCCAGGTCTTCGACCTGGGGGCGGTCGGGGTTGTGGACGATCTTGCCGTTGAGCTTGTAGCTGATGCCGAGAATCTCGTTGAGCGGTTTTCCCTGGGCAAACTCGACCACGGAGTAGTCGAACTCGCGGCGGCAGATGAAGTCCAGCGCGGAGCACTCGTTGAGGGCGCGTTCCGGGTCGGTAGTGACCGGGGGGCCGACGAAGGCGATGCGGATGGAGGGGTTGGCGGCCTTGATGGCCTCGGCGAGGCGCTGGTCGCCCTCCCAGCCGACGGTGGAGGTGAAGAGCACCAGGAACTCGTAATCCTTGCAGATTCTGATGGTTTCATTGGCGGAGACGTGGTGCGGAGGGGCATCGAGCAGGCGCGAACCCTCGAGCAAACCGGCCGGGTAGGTGAGCCAGACGGGGTACCAGTAGGACTCAATCTCGCGTGTGGCTGGCCAGCGCGAGCTAGCGCCACCGTCAAAGTTTTCGAACGAGGGCGGGTTCAGGAGAAGTGTTTTCAGGGGCTTAGGCATCTCTTTAATTCTAACATTTTGGCAGGATTCGCGCCGTTCTCTTTAGGGCACGGTTTACTTTGCATGCAGTTCGTGCAGCCAGTCTTCCATGTGGCCGAGGGCGCGGAGCAGGCTGAGCCGAGCCTTGGCGAGGTCGAATCCAGCGTCAAGAGCGTCCTGGTACCTCTGGCGCTCGTCGATGCGGGCCAGTTGCTCGGCTTTGGGGGTCAGTTGCGGCTGTGCGGCAGGGCCGCTTTCGCTGCCGTTGCCCAATTCCAGTTGGGCCAGCACGGACTGCAACTGTTCATTGGCGATCTGTTGTTTGAGGATGGCGATCTCAGCCTGCGTATCCAACTCGCGCAGGCTGCCGGTAAGCGAGGCGATCTGAATCTCGTTCTGCCGCTGCGCCTGTTCGGCCTCGACGGTGGCCCGCAGCGCGTCGGCCGCCGACTCTTTGGCTTTGGCGCTGCGGCCCAGGTCAAAGAAAGGAATCTGAATCGAGAATCCCGAACTGAAGTTATTGATCGGGATGTTTGCCTTATAGTATGCGTTGAAATCGTTCAGAATCGTGGTGCTGCGGCTGTAGAGGGCACTAAAGCTGAGCTGTGGAAGGTACTCTTCCATCAGGTTTCCATGCGCCGTCTTCTGCCTGGAGAGCGCAAGCATCTGGGCTGATTGGATGGCGACAGTGGTAGGTTCGGTGTCGTCTGCCTTCACTACCGGAATCTCGGGGATGCTTGCATGATCGGGCGTAATGGAACCCACAGGCAGGCCGGTGAGCACGGCAAGCTGCCTGGCGAGCGTTGCGGCGCGGGTCTCCAGATGCAGGCGCTTGAGCTTGAGTTGGGCCGCCGTGAGCCGGGCCTCCAACAGATCGCTTAGCGGGTCGACTCCGGCCTCGGCGCGTTCCTGCTCGATCTCGACCAACCGTCCCGCAAAGGCTTCCTGCTGACGGGCGGCTGCAAGTTCGGTGTTCACGATATCGAGTTCGATGTAAGCCGTTGAGGCATCGAGCGCCACTTGCTCGCGGGCATCCTTGAGGCTGAGTGAGGCGGCATTGAGTGCAGCGCGTGCCGCGGCAATGTATTGCTTTTGGGGAAAACTGAAGACCAGCGACTGTGCGGTTGCGTCCAGGATCGAGGGTATACCCCCGGTGAATCCAACATCGGGTACCGCGGGAAGCCCTGAGCGGAAGTTCAGGCTCGGAATATACGCATCATGGGTCTGCGCCAGTACTGCCTGGGCTTTTCGCACATCGGCATCGGCCAGCCTGACGGCAGTCGAATTGCGCTGGGCCAGGTCCACCACTGTGGCCAGCGAGACCTGGGCCGGCGCGAGGGAGGGCGCAGCCGCAAGCGCCAAGGCAAATAGGGCTGGCGCCCAGGCTCCGCGCGGATTGTGAGCGATCTTCACCTGCATTTATCCAGTCAATTCCTGGCTTCCTGGGGTCCTGCTTCCTGAGCGGGCTTGTAATCATGCGCCAGGGCCAGGGCCGCAGCCCGTTCCCGATTTGCCCCCGCGGCGTCTCCAAGCTGGTCGTCGAGGCGGGCCAGGCGATGGTGGGCCACAAATGCCGGCGCTTCTTCGGTTTTCTCGGAGCCGGCCAGATAATCTTCCAGCATTCTGGCAGCCAGCGCCGGGTCGTGGTTGGATTCAGTGAGCAAGCCAGCGCCGATATAGAGCGCAGCGGATGCGTGCTTGTCGCGACGCGCGGCGGTCAGGACGCTGTGCACCGCCGACTCCATCTCCGTCCAGCGCTGGCGGCGGGAATAAAAGCCGGCCAGGGACGTCCACTGGAAGGCGGGATGCGCGCCTGCCGCGACGGCCAGCTTGAACTCGCGCTCCGCTGCGCCGTAGTCCTTGTGTTCTTCAGCAATGCGGCCCCGCAATTCGTGGGCGCGCGCCGGATCCACCTTGTCCAACTGCGCGGCGATTCCTTGTGCCTTATCGATGCCGCCGCCGACTACTCCGGGCGCTTGACGGTAAAACTCGCCGAGGTCGGCCAGGGCTTCGGCATTGCGGGGATTCAGACTGACAGACTCCTCGAACTCCGCGCGCACGCGCTTGGCGAGCGAATACGCTCTGAGAAACGAGGCCCTGTCGGCTTTCTCGCCCAAGGCGCGGCCCAGCCACAGGTGATAGTTGGAGTTCTGCCCGTCCAGCCGCACCGCCTGCTCGCACTGGCTGGCGGCGGCATTCCACTGCTCCAGGGTAAAGCGCACGCGGCATTGCAGGTTATGGGCCTCGGCCTGGCCCGCGCCTGACGGGGAAAGGGAGTTGAGCAGGGCCAGCGCCCGGTCCGC
This sequence comes from Occallatibacter sp., assembly GCA_036404455.1. GTDB lineage: Bacteria > Acidobacteriota > Terriglobia > Terriglobales > Acidobacteriaceae > Telmatobacter. The sequence continues at coordinate 4,011 of DASWZM010000414.1, forward strand.
CTCGCCGGCCTGGAGAGCCGCGTTGGCCTGAGCCAGCGGGGCCTGCGCGGAGGCCGCAATCGCCGCGGCTGCCGCGAGCACAACTGCCGGTAGCATCTTTGTCGCACAGCGCAACAGCGTCACCGCACAACCTTAATCGGAATGCCCTCCTGCAAGGGCTGTCCATTGGCTGTCCCGGTTGCCACCCAATCTCCCTCCTTGAGTCCGGAGAGAATGGCCACCTGGGTGAGGTTGATGGTTCCGACGGTCACGGAGGTTCGTACCAGCCTATCGCCGGCCACCTTGTAGACGTAGGGCTTGCCATTCTCGGAGCGGAGCGCATCGCGGGGCACGCTGAGGGTATTTGGCTCGCTGGAGGTGGTTACCGTGACGGTGACGTTGGTATCGGGCAGCAGATCGCCGTCCGCATCGTCGATCTCGATGAGCACCTCGCCCACATTGCGCGTGCCGTAGGTAATCACGGTTACGGGAGTGCGCACGATGTGCCCATGCCACAACCGGCCGGGCTTGGCGTCCCACTTGATCTGTATCGGCTGATCGACGGCCAGGCGGCCGATCTCGGGCTCGTCGAAATAGGCCCGCACGCGCTCATGGTGCAGGTCAGCCAACTGGAGCAGGAGTTTTCCCTCTTCAGTAAAATCCGTGCGTCCGGCATTGAGGCTATAGACCGTTCCGGCCACGGGAGCATGGATGGAAGTTTGCGCCATCACCTGGCGCGCCGCCTCCAGATTGGCTTCCGCGTCGGCCAGCTCTGCCTGCGCCCGCTCGACCTCAGCCGATGAGTAGCGGCTGGTGGCGCTCTGGTCGGATGCGTGCAGGCCGGCTTCGGCTGCATCCAGCCGTTGTTGCGCGGTCTCCACCTCGCTGGCCGAGGCTGCGCCTGTGGCCTTCAGCTTGACGAGCGCATCCAGATCGCGGCTCGCCTGATCGCGGTTCAGCCGGTCGCGGGCAATGTCGGCTGCCGCTGTCTGGCGCTCTTGCTGGGTTCCGTTGTGGGTGGCCGCTTCCACCGCTGCCAGGGCCGCCTTGACGCCGCTTCCGGCGGTAGCCAGCCGGGCGCGCGCCTGCACATCGTCCAGGACCAACAGCAGCTTGCCGGCCGGCACCAGGTCGCCGGGCTGCGCGTAGACGGCCTTGACGGTAGTGGCGACGGGACTATAAAACTCGTAGTTGTTCTCCGGCTCCACGCGGCCATTGGTGCTCACCGTGTTGACCAGCTCCTGGTGGATCGCCTGCGCTTCACGCACCGGCAGCCGATCCCGCAAGAGGAACCGCGCCATAAAGAACACGATGATGATAAGGATGCCCGCGACCCACCAATGCCAGAGCGGGCGCCGGTCCGATTGCTTTCTTTCTTCAGCCATGCACTTAACCAGAGTTAGTATATAGGACTCAAAAGCTGCTCTTATGGAGCAAGTGAATGGGTTGGGGGCCGAACTGGCCGGCCAATCTCCGGGCTCGTACAATATAGTCACAAGCTCTGGAGCGTTTTGGTCACAAGAACGCATTTACATGTTAGCGTGGCCGGACTTCATCGCAGCTGCGACGAGAAAGGTGGCACCATGCCTGTGAGAAAAAGAGGCGTTAGCTGGCAGCTGGATGTTCGGACTGCAGAGGGTTTGCGGATTCGGCGTCAGTATGCGACTGAGAAAGAAGCGTTGCAAGCAGAAATAGCTCTGAAACCAAACCCCACAAAGCGAGCCGAGGCGCGGAGACAACGGCGCAAATCCTCGGCTCGCTCAGAGGCAACAAGCGCCACGATAATCAACGTGTCTACGACGGCCTCATCATGCAGGGATATGGCTCTGGAACCACGCTATACCGATGAACACGCCAAGGCCGGCCTCGATTTCGCGTTTCCCGCCATCGAGACCTGGCAGAACCAGTTTCCCGGCTATGAGGTCACGATCGACGATCCGGAACTGACCTCGGTATGCCCGAAAACAGGGCTGCCGGACTTCGGCGTTCTGACCATCCGGTACATGCCTCGAGAACGGTGCCTGGAGCTGAAATCGCTGAAAGAGTATCTCTTCAGCTACCGGAATCTGGGCATCTTCCAGGAAAACATCGTGAACCAGGTGCTCAAGGACGTGGTGAAGGCCTGCGACCCGGTGTGGGCCGTGGTGCGGGGTGAGTTCCGGCCTCGCGGCGGCATCGGGACCACCGTGGAGGCGCGCTGGCCACGGCCGACGGCCTGAATTTTATTAAAGAATTGGGCTATCGATAGCCGATTGTGATATTCGTGTAAACTCTCGCTTCTGTTGCGAGATCAACGCTCTTGCCCACATTGCCCCAGCCTCTCCGTTCGCGCATCAGCCCCGCCCTGGGGACGCTGCTGCTGCTCATCGGGCTGAACCTTTTCAACTACATCGACCGCTATATTCTGCCCGGTGAAGTTACGCTGATACAGCGCGAGTTCCACTCCACAGACCAGCAGATGGGGGCGCTGACTACCGCGCTGTTTGTCTTTTATATGCTTGCGGCGCCGCTGACCGGCTGGCTGGGAGACCATTTTCGGCGCAAACCGCTGATCATAGCCGGGGCAGTGTTATGGAGCGTGGCTACGCTGGGGACGGCTTGGGTCCACGACTACCGGACCCTCTTCATACGCCATGCGCTGGTGGGGGTGGGCGAGGCTACCTTCGGGATCTTTGCGCCGGCGGTGCTGGCGGACTTTTATCCCGAGCGGGATCGCAATCGGATACTGTCGATTTTCTATCTGGCCATTCCGGTGGGCGCGGCGCTGGGCTACCTGGCGGGCGGGGAACTGGGCACGATGTGGGGCTGGCGGGCGCCGTTCTTTCTCTGCGCCATTCCGGGACTGGCGATTGCGGCGCTGTACGGGTGGATGGGGCGGGAGCCTGAGCGGGGCTCGAGCGACCACATCCGCCCCACAGCCGATCGCACCACGGTTCTGGGACTGTTTCGCAACCCTGCATTTCTGACGGCCACCTTCGGGCTGGCGACGCTCACCTTTGCCATGGGCGGCATCTCGGCGTGGGTGCCGACGTTTCTGCACCGTTCCGCCGGGCTCTCAGTGGGCAACTCCAGCATGGTGGTCGGCGCCATCACGGTGGTGGACGGAATCGCCGGTACGCTGGTGGGCGGCTGGCTGGCGCAGCGCTGGCTGCGCACCAATTACCGCGCGCTCTACCTGCTCTCCTTCTGGAGCGTGGCGCTCACGCTTCCCTGCGGCGCGCTGGTCTTCTTCGGTCCGCGGGGTTGGGCGATTCCGGCGCTGTTTGCTGCGGAGTTCTTTCTCTTCCTGAATACCGGACCGCTGAACGCCGCCATCGTGAACTCGGTTTCCGCGCCGGTGCGGGCCACGGCGATTTCGTTCAACCTGTTCTGCATCCACTTCTTCGGCGATACCTTCTCGCCCACCATCATCGGCGCCATCTCCGACCGCTCGAATCTGAGCATTGGCCTGGGCGCAACGCTGATTTTTCTGGTTATCTCCGGCGTGATTTTGCGGATGGGGGCGCGGTTTGCGCCGCCGCTGGAAGAGACGGCCTGATCCCGCCAAGCTGGGTGCCCCAGGTCTCGATTTTGAGACCTGGGAGTCCATAGACCTTACTTTGCCGGACGCGTTTCCTGGTCCCGCGTATTCATGAAAGCGCGCCGCCCGCCCTGCGAGCGCAGGTTAGGGTCGTTGATTGGCGGGCGGCTCTGCTCGGCGTTGAAGCCGCGCACGAGTTTGGGGTTGGGCCTGAATTTGGGCGGGCCGCCGTAGAACTGGCGGGCATGGCTGAGAAGCATCCCGGCGCGGCCGTGCATGGGCTGCACAATGCCGCGCACCTGCACGTTCATATCGCGATATTTGAGCAGTTCGCCGACCTCGTCGTGGTCTTCCCAGAGGCTGATGATGGTGAATCGGCAGGCTTCGTCGGGGGTCTCAGGCGTGCAGACGTCGAGGTAGCGGGTTCCGTCGGGAAGTTGCACCACGTCATAGATATGCGCGGAGATGCAAATGTCTTTGTTGAGGAGTTTGGAGGCTTCGTCGGCGGGGATGCAGGGTTTTTGCGAGGCGGCCAGGGCTGGCAGGGTTGTGGTGAGGGCCAGGTAGATGAGCCAACGCAAGCGGCGCAGTGGCATACGAACTCTTTCCGGGGAATGTGGAAAGAGTAGCGCGAAATAGCCGGTAAGAGAAGTGAATTTATACCCTATACAATCCAAAATGGATATACAATAGATATGTATATCTTGAGGTGCTCATGAAGTTTGCGAAATGGGGAAACAGCGTTGCTATCCGGGTTCCCGCCGATGTAGTCGCTAAGCTGGGGATTTCTCCCGACGAGGAAGCTCAGATCAAAGTGACCGGGGAATATTCCTTTGAGGTCACGCGCGACCGCAGACGCCAGGAAGCGGTTGAGAAGTTACGCAAGCTGCGAGTTGTGGTCCCGGACGACTTTGTCTTCAATCGCGACGAGCTTTATGACCGTTAAGGCTTTCTTCGACACGAATGTATTGGTCTACGCGCTCGCCGTTCGCGCAGGTTCTCCGGTCGATCTTCGCACGGTGAAAGCCGAACAGATGTTGAGTCTCGGAGGCATGGTCAGTGTTCAGGTACTGAATGAGTTTGCGGACGTTCTGTCCTGGAAGTTGAAGATGGATTGGGATGCCATCGAGGGATGCCTGGATGTGATCGACGCGCTGTGTGGACGCGCAATCCCTTTGACAGCGGAGACGAACAGGGCAGCAGTCGATCTTTCGAAGCGGCACAGGTTTCGAATTTACGATTCGCTGATTCTTGCGGCGGCGGTTGCTGCGGGATGCACAACACTCTTGACCGAAGACCTGCAACACGGGCAGATAGTGGAGGGCGTGCGGATTGAGAATCCGTTCCTCCCGACACAGATTCCTTGATTTCCGAAAACCAATCTATCAAGACTGCCAGCTTCTTACCGCGCGCCTACCAGCTCTTCACGCTTCGCGCCCTGCCCGTAGTGGCTCTCGACGTATCGATCCAGTATCTGCTTGAACTCAGCCACAATCGTATCTCCGCGCAGCGTAGTCGAGAGTTTGCCGTCGATATAAACCGGTGCCTTCGGCTCCTCAAATGTCCCCGGCAAACTGATTCCAAGGTTAGCGTGCTTCGACTCGCCGGGGCCGTTGACGACGCAGCCCATGACGGCCAGCTTCAGCTCCTCGACGCCAGTGTACTTCTTGCGCCACTCAGGCATTTGGGTGCGGAGGTAGCTCTGGATCTGCTCGGCCAGTTCCTGAAAATAAGTGCTCGTTGTCCGGCCGCAGCCGGGGCAGCTCGTCACTTGCGGCATGAAGCTGCGAATGCCGAGCGATTGCAGAATCTGCTGCGCGGCCTGTACTTCTTCCCTGCGGTCGCCGTTGGGCTTGGGGGTGAGGCTGACGCGGATGGTGTCTCCAATGCCGGCGAGCAGCAGTGGGGCGAGGCCGGCGGTGGAGGCGATGAGGCCTTTGGCGCCCATTCCGGCTTCCGTCAGGCCGAGGTGCAGGGCGTAGTCGCAGCGAGCGGCGAGGGCCATGTAGACGTCGACCAGGTCGCGGACGCCGGAGAGTTTGGCGGAGAGGATGATCTGGTCGTGGCGAAGGCCGTAGCGCTCGGCGGCTTTGGCTGAGTCGAGCGCGCTGACCAGCATGGCTTCCATCATCACTTCGCGGGCGGGCAACGGGTCGGGCCGGCGGCTGTTTTCGTCCATCATGCGGGTCAGCAGCGCCTGATCGAGCGAGCCCCAGTTGACGCCGATGCGGACCGGTTTCTGGTTTTCGACAGCGCACTCGACCATGACCTGAAAATTGTCGTTGTCTTTCTTGCCGATGGATGCGTTGCCGGGGTTGATGCGGTACTTGGACAGCGCCCGCGCCGTGGCGGGAAACTTCTTGAGCAGCAGATGGCCGTTGTAGTGGAAGTCGCCCACGATGGGGACGCGGAGGCCGCGCTTGTCCAGGCCTTCGACGATGTGCGGAACGGCGGCGGCGGCGGCTTCATTGTTGACCGTGACGCGAACGATCTCAGAGCCGGCCAGGGCCAGGGTCGCAACCTGTTCGATGGTGCCGGCGACGTCGGCCGTGTCGGTGTTGGTCATGGACTGGACGATAACCGGGACCTCCCAGCCGACGCGAACGGCTCCGATTTTAACCGTGGGTGTTTTCCTGCGCTGAATCTCCGCCATGGTTCTAGTTTACCTGTAATGACAGTTAGAGGAAACTCCTTGGTTTCCCACCCTTTCGCCAGTTTACGAACCGCAGGTCCTTCGACTCGCTCCGCTCAGGATGACAGAAGATTCTCTCTTGCGCGTCAAGCATTTTCGGTGAAGAAGGGTTGGATTTTCAAGGCATGGCGGGTCTATCCCTCCGATGCTTGTCGAGGCCGGGCGAGGATATTGCCGCCCGGCCGTTGGTTCATCGTCAGGATGAGCC
>DASWZM010000415.1:0-22617 GCA_036404455.1 Occallatibacter sp.
GTTGGCCAGAGTGAAGCTGTAGAGATACTGCGTCTCGTCGCGGATGGAGCCGAGCTCGAAACGGCGGTAGCCGAAGGTGAGACCGCAGCAGTTCCAGTTATACGTTGCCTGTGCGCCGCCGTATTGCAACTGGCCCAGGACGAAGTCGTAGCCGGCATTGGCGGCAAAGTTGAAGCCGGCTCCGCTGGGTTTGCCGATGGTGACGAAGGGTTGCAATTGCTGGCTCTGGATGGTGGAGGCGGAGCTGCCGTTCTCGTCGACTGCGTTGAGCAGGGCGTGACCGACGCCGACGGTGGTGCGGCCCCAACTGTAACCCGCAAAGAGGTTGTCTGAGTCCAGACGCCCGTTCTTGGGGTCGAAGTCCAGGTCCCACTCGATGCGGAGATTGTCGATGGCCTCGAAGCGCAGGCGCGAGATGAGGGGCGCGAAATTTCGTGGTGAAGTGAGGAAGGCCACACCGGTCAGGTCCAGTGTGGAGTCGAAGACGTTGCGGCGGTTGGAAATGAGCGCGCCGCCGAAGTTGGGGTCGATGAAGAACTTTTGCGCAATCTGCCAACTGGCCCACTCGCGGGGTTTGGCCGGGCAGTCGCCGGAGGCTTCGACATCGTCCGGGGCGCAGGGCTGCGGGGCTGTGGGGCGCAAGTAAAAGCGTTGGGTGACCGAGAGGCCTACTTCGTTGGTGTCGGTGGCGATGTCAGTGGTGTCGACGAGGAGCACATTGCGGGCTTCAGGGCCGATGCCGCCGACAAAGCGGTAGGTCAATTCAGGCTCGATGACGTGACGCAGTTGGCGATTCCATGCGGTGAGCGCAAAGTCGCGTTCGAGGGCCGGCGGGCGGATGTCCACAGAGGCCTCGACATCGGAGCGATTCAGCGCATCGTGGCTGATGGTGGGTGTGCCGCTTCTTGCGCCTGTCAGGTCGGGAGTCTGGCTGCCGGAATAGAAGGTGTCGCGCAGCGCGACCTCGGGAACAACGCTCCAGCCGCCGGCGGCAAGGGGCAGGAAGAGATGCGGATAGAAGTCGACGCGGCCCACGTTGCGGGCGTGGAACTGGGGCTCAGAACGGTTGAGGTAGTCGAGCGACGAGGCCAGCCCCCAGAAAAGCGACGAGGCGCTGAGCGGCCGGTCCAGCACGTCATAGCGCAGGTTGGGCAGGTGGAGGATTCTCGCCTCGTCACCGTTGGTGGAGTTGGCAAAGGTCTGGAAGCGGTCCACCGAGACGGAGGGGATGAACCCCTTATGGGCGTGTGTGAGCGAGAGGTCGCTGGCCACCTCAGAGCTGACGGCCTGCGAGTAATTGTCGTTGAAGACCAGGCGGTAGACGTAGCTGGACAGGAACTCGACGTTGCCGGCGACGCGGGTCTCCGGAGAAAGGTCCTTGCGGCCGAGGGCGACTACATCGACGCCGCCCTGGTTGACGAGTTCGGTGCCGACCGGTCCGGGGATCAGGTCGGCTGGGCGCGCGTCCCCGGCAGGGCGGGCGGAGCCGGGGGTAATGGTGGCGCCCACCTGCTGTTCCACACCGCGGTCGAGCAGGGCATTCCAGCGGACGATCAGGTGGTCCAGGCCTGGTCCCTTGTAGCGGAAGTCGCCATTGGGCGCCCAGCCGCGCTTGGAGTAGTACTCGGAGCCGACGATCATGTCCATGCTGCGGTTGATGACCCAGTAGATCTGCTCGCCGACAATGAAACCCTTGATCGAGGAGTTGCTGAGGACGGGGATCAGGATGCCGCTCTCGCGACCGGTATCGGCGACCGGATGGCGGAGCCAGGGGAAATAAAAGATGGGGAGGCCGAGAAACTCGAAGATGGAATTGCGGGTGGTGGCGTCGCTGTTGGCAAGTTCGATACTGCGGGAGATCACTTGCCAGTCCGGGCGGGGCAGGTTGCAGTTGGTCATGGAGCCGTCGACGACGCGGTAATTGCCCTCGCCGAGCTGGAGCAGAACCCTTCCGGAGAAGAGAAACGGATTGGCTGTGGAATAGACGACGGAGCGGCCGGCGGCGCGGATTCCCTGGGAACCGGTGACGTTGAAAAAGCGGGCGGTGTGCATGTTGAGGCGCATGTCGCCGCGATCGGCGTTGATGAGCACATCATTGGGGCCGCCGGCCACCTGCACATGGCCTTCGGCTTCAAGCTCGGTGGTAGATTGATGGTAAATAGCCTTGTCGGCGCGGAGAATGTAATCGCGGTAATGGACGACTACATCGCCGGCGAGGGTCAAGGCATCGCCTACGCGGGTCTGGCGCAGCGCCTCGATGTGGACGGGTACGCCGACTGGGGGCGCGGGCTCGGGCTGGGCGACGGGCAGAATCTCCTGGCTGGGATCATCTGGAAGCGGCGGTGGAAGTTGGGCTGTGGAATCGTCAGGGCTGGGAGGGTTCGGTGTGCGCGCAGTGGGGCTTGCGGGGGCTTGCGGGGCCGGAGGTAACGCATTGGTCAACGCCTGCCCCCCAAGTTGCAGGTGACAGAGGGCCATCAGCGTGATAAATACTAAGTTATGAGGACGCATCCCAGGACCAAGGCTCAGCATAGCAAAAGCGGGCTACTTTGGATGGGACGCGCGCCGAGCCGCTCTGGCAGCAGGTAAAAATCGATTGATTGAGACGGTCACGGATCTAACAACCCGGCCCGCGCCTGCACCTTTCCGCGAATCTCCCCCCTCTTCCGAGAGCAACGTCCACCATGCCCCGCATGCAGGGGGTCTTGTGGACCGCAACGGCGGAACAGGGCTTGCAAGCAGGGGGTCTGCGCGCAGGTGACAAGGCCGCGACAGAAGGGACACTGAAGCTTTGAGCTCAGCCGCAAGCCAATTCGATCTCTCGCCGTCCTGGAAGCAGGAAGTGAATCGGCGTGTTGCCGAACACATGGGCCGCAAAGGCGCTTCCAAGGCCGCGGCGGAAATGCACCCGGAGGCGCAACAGGGCGCAAGCGGCCGCGCCGCGGAGGCCGCCGCGCGGGTGGCGGCGCGCTATGCCAAGGCCCCCAGCTACAGCGAGATGCTGGCCGAAGAGGCTCGAACCGCGTTGCGCGCCGCCGAGGCTGCGTCGTGGGCTGCCCTTGAGGCACAGGCCGCGGCCGAATCTGTACTGGCTGGGCTGGAGGCCGCGTCCGGCGTCACGCAGGCGTGGGAGCGCGAGGTTCCAGGTGGCGAGGTTCAGGAGCATGCATGGGAGCTAACGGCAGGGCCCGTCCAGCCTGCCCCGCGTCCGACCGCGCATTCCGCCCCGCATCCTGCCGCTCATTCCGCCAGCCAAACTTCGGAGAGGCAATCGTTTGAAATCCGCTGGGATGCGGATATGCCGGTGCGCGACGCGGGCCCCGCGGCTGTTCGTGCGTCGCATGGACCAAGCCTTTTCGATATCCCGGCGGAGGGGCGGTGGGAAACGGCGGCGGAGGCGCAGGATGCACTGGTCGTTGAAGAGATAGAAGTTGTGGAACCTGCGCAGCCGATTGCGGCCAACCTGATCGAGTTTCCCCGTGAGCTTGTGGCTACGCGCAAAGTTCGCCCGCGACGAGCTGAAGGGCCGTATGCCGCAGCGGTTGAGACCGTGGGCCAGTTGAGCATCTTCGAGGTGGATCCTGGAAGCATCTCGATCCAGCCGGAGGCTGCGGGCGGTGTGGCCGAGGCGGCGGCAGCGTGGACAGGCCCCGAATGGTCGGGCATAGAACTGGATGCAGAACCCGAGGTGGAGACGTCGAGCCAGGCGGCAAGTGCGGCAACGGCTTCGGCGGCCGCGGCCGTGCAACTTGCGCCCATAGGCCTGCGGTTGATGGCAGCCGTTGTGGATGGCGCGTTGATCGCGGGAGCCTTTTTGGCGGCAGCCATGGTGGCGATGGACAGGGTGACGGTTCTGCCTGGGATCAAGGAGATCGAGCTGGGTTCGGCGGTTGCACTGGCGGTCATCGGCGTGCTTTACGAGGGGCTGTTCCTCACCCTGGCGAGAGCTACGCCGGGGATGAAGTACGCCAGTGTCTCGCTGTGCACGTTTGGCGGCGAGAAGCCTACCCGCGCGCAACGGTGCGGGCGGCTGGGGGCGCTGCTTTTGTCGCTGCTGCCGGTGGGGCTGGGAGTGGCGTGGGCCATCTTCGACGACGAGCACCTGAGCTGGCATGACCGGCTTTCGCGGACTTATCCGCGGAAGGGTTAGGGGACAGAGATCAGGGATCAGTGAGTCAGCGAGCCGGGGGCTGAGGCTCAGCGCCGGGGCAGTGCTCAATCAGTCCCGGCTTTCCTGGGCTCCATGGCGCCAATGCCCATGGAACGTTCGACGAACTCACCGGTGACGGTCCGGACTCAAAAAAGCCGCAGCGCCCTTTCCGCCCGTGACCGCCTTCATCAGCTCAGCTTCATATACGTGGTGTAAGGCCGCGATCCCAGCCACGTAAACGGCAGCATCGTCACCGGCCCGTTTGCCGAGGTCACCTGCCACTGCCGCTCGCTCACGCGCTTCGCCGCCAGCAACTGCTCCCGCGTCACTTTCGGCAGCGGAGCCGCCTGATCCTCTTTCACCGCCATCAGCACCAACGGTCCCCGGAGCAGCGCTACAGTGTCCGCGTGCTGCGCGTCGATTGTCTCCAGCCGCATTCTTAGCGGAAGCTCCAGTTCCACGCGGTCCCCGGATTTCCACTCGCGCCGTATCGCGGCAAATTGTCCCGGCACGGCCAGCCCCGCAGCCCGTGTCCCGTTCACAAAAACCTGCGCTCCCTGCGCCCATGCCGGAATGCGGAAATGGAGCGTCAGCTCCGCGGGTTGAGTGCTCGTCAGCTTAAAGGTCACGTGATCCTCGTAGGGATACTCGCCCTCCTGCGTCAGCGAGAGCGCGGCCCCGTTTTCATTCCATCGCAGAGTCGAAGGCACGTAAAGATTCACATACACCGCTTGCGGCCCGCGAAAATACATGTTGATCCGGTAATCCGCCGCCACCTGCGGCAGTGTGCCAGAGCAGCACGCCCAGCGAGCTTCCTTGTACACGCGCTTCCCGTCAAAGTTGTAATCGGAGTAATAGAAGTTTTCGCCGTTTTCCTGCAACGGCATCGCTCCCAGCACAGTGTTGTACATCATGCGCTCCATGCTGTCGCCATAGCGGGCATCGCGCGTAACGCGCAGCAGATAGCGCGTGAGTTTGAAGTGTGCATAGCTGCCGCACGGAGTCTCAAAGCTGTGGTGGGTATTCGTCAGGCTGTTGTAGACGTCGCTCGAGCCCGGCGCGCGCAGCGTCTCATCCGGACCCCACCCTCCGGTCACAAAGCTTTGCTCCTCCAGCATGGCAAAGGCATTCCGGGCCGCGCGCAAGTGCTTCTCGCTCCCCGCCACCAGGTACGCCATCATCGCCGAACTCAGGCTGTTCACATAGCTGTACGCGTGCCTGCCGTTCAGCACATTCTCATTGCGCGACAGCGGATCGAACCAGGTCTTGTCGTCGAGGTACTGCAGTCCAAGGTCGTAATACCGCCGGCCCGCGCCGCGCTGGTAAGCCAGAAACAGGTTCTCCGAATTGGTGTACGACTCGTCCCAGGTCCACGACGCGTCAGCCGGGTCCTTATCCGTCCGCCACGGATGGTCGTGTTCCACCGCGTGTCCCGGCAGGTGCGGCAGCGCTGTGTTCGTCGTCTGCTCCAGAATCGCGAGCGCCTGCGGGTCCTTCACGTAGGTGTGCGAGTCGAGCAGCCCCAGCAGCAGCTTGTCGTAGGTGTACGCGGGAAAGCGATTCTTCACGTAGAAGTCCGGCGTTATGGTCTCGGCATAAAGGCGGTTGAGACGGAGCACCTTCTCGCGCGTCGCGGCCTCTCCCGTAATTGCGTAGGCGCGCGCCAGCGCCGACACCCATTGCCCAAAGGTGCATCCCGGAGCGAAACCATTATCGAAGCCCTTGCGGTAGTCGTAGCCGGGATCGTAGTTGTACCACCCTCCCAGGTCCTCGCCGGGCGCGGGCATGCCGGACATCTGCCGGAACGGCTTCAACAGGCTGTCCTCACTCAGCGCCATCAGCACGGCATGCGTGTTGATCAGTTGCGATTCGTGCGCATCGCTGGCCATCAACACATCGCCATAGCCAAACTCTGTAAGCGGGGCGTCCAAAGGGGGCTCGGCGGCCCAGCCCCGATGGCTCCGAATCCCAATGCCGGCAACCGCCGCTGCCGCCAACGAACCCCTCTGAAGAAATCGTCTGCGTGAAATCGCCCCTGTTCTCTTTAGCCTTGTACTCATCGGAACCAGCCACCTCCGAAGTCACCCCAACATCATGCACCGGACACGGCAAGCCTGTCATCTCCGATAGCCGATGTCTGTATACCGCTCTGTGCAGGACTCCGCCGCAAAAGGGTGCACTGACGGCCAATGAACGGGAAGGTAGGTTTTCAGCGTGGGCAATTCGCACGCTGAGAGTCAGATGGCGAGAACAGGCCATCGCACTCACATGGCAAACGTCATGATCGGCGCGGACGCTAGATTGGATGCGGAGTGGTGTTGTGGGCGCTGGTGACGTTGTCGGGGGTATCCGTGAAGGATTTTCCGGATGAGAAGGCGCGCTTCTGGTACCCGGAACCGATCTTGCGGATCGCGTCCTGTGCGCCGTCATCCCAGGTAACACGCGCTTCGCCGTCTACGTAGACCCACCTGCCGTGCACGTGGCCGAGCGACCGCATGGCATCGCCATTCTCCTCAAGCGTGATGTAGAAGTTCACTCCGGTACCGTCGCCAACTTCCCATTTTCCCTGGAAATGACGTGGCCACTGGGAGTTGACGGGTCCTGTCGCTGCGGCAGTATCCGCGGCCACGGGAAACTCCACCCGCTCAATATCGGAGAGGTTGAAGCTCTGCCGGTGGCCATCCTTGAAGACGATCACGATGGTGCCCGGGGCGTTTTTCGAGGACGGGGGCGGGCTGGAAAAAGCACCGGGAACCGCGAGACAAAGCATTGCAGCCAGGGCGGTAAAGCCGACGATATTACGCATGGGATTCTCCTTTGCGATCATGGCGCGAGGGTGATCCATGCTCTGCCGCGCCAATCTGATCTACGCGGCCCAAGTGTGAATTGTTCCCGGGAGTTTTCATGGATCAAGAGAAATGAGGTGGGCCTTAACTGTGCGGGCCTGGCAGCTTCCAGGCTCCGCTATTGAGCGAGGGCACGGATTGCGGAGACGCCGGCGCCGAGGAGGGCGGTTTGGTCGTCTTCGGGGAGGATTTCAAGCGTGAAGCTCTGCAGGGTGCTCATCTTGACCATGGATTCGATGTGGGGGCGGAGGATGGAGAGTTCGAGAAAGCCTACGTTGTGGCCGGTGAAGTAGAAGCGGCCAGGGCCGGCGAGATGGATGAACGAGGCGGTGGCGGCGGCAAGGGCGCGATGCCAAAGGTCGACAAACTCGCGGCAGCGCTGGTCGCCCTGGCGGGCATGGGCGAAGACTTCTTCCGGTTCAAGGTCGAGGAAGCGCATGCGCATGGCGCGGTAGCCCATGATGCCTTCGAGGTGGCCGACACCGCCGCAGCCGCAGAAGCGCTCCTTGGGGTCGAGGGAGACGGTGACGTGGCCGCCCTCCCAGACGCCCTCGACGTAGGGCCAGCGGCCGTAGCCGATGCCGTTGCCAATGGTCCAGACGCGGGTGAGCTTGTTGAGCTGGCCACGGGTGGCGGCGACACCGGCGGCGATGGCGTCGGCATCGTTGGCAATATGGACGGGGGCGGCGATGGCGCGGGCGGACAAGGCTCTGGTGAGTTCGTCGGCCATGCGCATACCTTTGATCTGGGTGAGGTTGGGCGAGTCCTCGACGACGCCGGAGCGCACGATGCCGGGAACGGCTACGCCGATGGCGTCCACGGGGACGGTTTCGCTGGAAGCCAGGGTGGCGATTTGCGTGGCGAGGAGTTCGACCAGTTCGCTGCCGGGGATGGCCGAGAGCGCGTCCAGTTCGTCCGTGTCGACGGGATAGCGGAGGAGGCTGCCGGTAAGGCGCTGGTCCTGGAGCCTGCCGGCTACGATGTGTTCGGTTATTACGACGCCGATGGCGGTGGTCATTCAATGCTCCATGGGGATGGGCGAGATGTTACGCCTGGTAGCGGTTCAGACGGCCAATGCCGTTGAAAGCGGCGGCTTTGTAGCACTCGGCGAGGGTGGGGTAGTTGAAGACGGTGTCAATGAAGTAATCGACGGTGCCGCCCAGGGTCATGACCGCCTGGCCGATGTGGACCAGTTCGGCGGCGCCCTCGCCGATGATGTGCACGCCGAGGACCTTGCGGGTGTCGCGATGGAAGACGAGTTTGAGACGGCCGGTGGTGTCGCCGCGAATCTGGCCGCGGGCGGTCTCGCGATAATAAGCCATGCCGACTTCGTAGGGCACGTCTTCGTCGGTGAGCTGCTCCTCTGTCTTGCCGATGAAGCTGATCTCGGGGATGGTGTAGATGCCGTATGGATAAAAGCTGGGGTTGGAAGTTGTGTGGGAGTCGTTGAATGCGCGGGCGGCGGCGATGCGTCCCTGCTCCATGGAGACCGAGGCCAGGGAGGGAAAGCCGACCACGTCGCCAACGGCGAAGATGTGGCCGACTTTGGTCTGGTAGTTTTCGTCGACGGGGATGCGGCCGCGATTGTCGCCCTCCAGGCCGGCACCAGCAAGGTTGAGGTCGTCGATGGCGCCCTGGCGGCCGATGGCGTAGAGCAGAGCGTCGCCGGAGACTCGCTTCTTGCTCTCCAGGTTGGCGACTACGGTACCGGGGGAAGGCTCTTCAACGCTTTCAACCTCTTCGCCCAGCCGGAGTGTGACGCGGGCGTCGCGGAGGTGGTAGCTGAGGGCCTCGATGATCTCCCGGTCGGCGAATTCGAGCAGGCGGTCGCGCTTTTCAATGAGCGTAACGCGGACGCCGAGGACGGCGAACATGCAGGTGTATTCCACGCCGATGACGCCGCCGCCGACCACGATAAGCGAGCGGGGCAACTCCGGCAGGGCGAGAATCTGGTCGCTGTTGACGATGTTGCGGCCGTTGATGGGCACTTTGGGCGAGTCGGCGGGCCTGGTGCCCACGGCGAGAATGATGCGGTCGGCTTCCAGGGTGGTGTCGCCCTGGGGGCCCTCGACGAGGACGTGGTGGGGATCGACAAAGCGGGCAATGCCGTGGACTACGTCGATGGCGTTGCGCGAAAGCTGGGCCTCGGTGACGTCTACCTCGGTCTTGATGACCGCCTGAACGCGGAAGGCGAGGTCGGCCATGGTGATCTTTTCCTTGACCCGGTAGTTCATGCCGTAGAGTGAGCGGTAGTTGTAGCCGGAGAGGTGCATGACGGCTTCGCGCATGGTTTTGGAGGGGATGGTTCCGGTGTTGATACAAACGCCGCCGACGACGGAACGGGCCTCAACCACGGCCACGCGCTTCTTCATCTTGGAGGCGGCCACGGCGGCGCGTTGCCCGGAAGGTCCGGAACCGATGACGATCAGGTCATATTTGACGGCGCTCATGTGAGTGTCTCTCCAGAGGTCGTAATCGATTCTGGCCGCGGAGGGCGAGACCGTGAAGCGGCGATGGCCCTCAACCGGAGGCTACCACAGCGCGAGGTGGTTGGAGATGGTGGAGTTGGGTGAATTCGGAGAGAGGGATGGTACTTGAGGCGGACCGGTGGAGGGGGAATGAGTGGGCGGCGGCAGACCGGGGTCCCGAGCGACGGGCTGTGGTCGCTGGGAGTAGATCTGGGGCCCGGCTGCCGCCATCTTCCACCCCATCGACGAAGACCTGTCGCTGGGGACCCCGGTCTTCCACCCCAGCGACGAAGACCTGTCGCTGGGGACCCCGGGGTGATGCACCAATCAGCGGGCTACAAGTGCGCGGGTCGCAGAGTGGGCTGGAACGCCGGCTGGCTGTTGCCTGCAACTGTTCCGCCCGACTGTCTTGCTCCTTCCAGGCGGAATTGACGAATCATGCCGTCCAGGTCGCTGGCCAGGGAGGCGAGGTTCTTGAGGGCTTCGACGGCTTCCTCCGCGCTTTGGGCAGTTTCGGCGGAAAGTTGGGAGATCTGGCCGGCGGACTCGGAGATTTCGCCGGAGGCGGAGGTCTGCTGAGTGGCAGCGGTGGCGATGAGGTGAATCTGGTGTTCCACTTCTTTCGACGACTCGATGATGGCCTCGAGGCTGGTACGAGCGCGTGCGGTTTCTTCGATACCGGATTCGACGGCGGTGCGACTTTCCTGCATGACCTTCAGGGTGTCCCGGGTCTCATCCTGGATGCTGCGGATGGTGCCGGCGATCTCTTCGGTGGCGCCCTTGGTGCGCTCGGCGAGGCGGCGGACCTCGCCGGCGACCACGGCAAAACCGCGGCCGTGTTCGCCGGCGCGGGCGGCTTCAATGGCCGCATTCAGAGCCAGCAAGTTGGTTTGCTCGCTGATCTCCTGAATGACGTTGACCACCTTGCCGATCTCTTCGGAGCGATGGGCCAGGGAGGTCATCTTGTCGGAAACCGAACTGGTGGCGGCGGCGATCTTCTCCATGGTGGAGGCTGCGGCCTGCATGACGGCGCCGCCCTGGTCGGCGGTTTCGGCGGAGACGCGGCTGGCGCTGGCGGCGCTCTCGGCATTGTGGCTGATTTCGCCGATAGTGGCGGTCATCTCCTGGGCCGCGGCGGCAATCTGGTTGGTTTTGCTGGACTGGGTGTGGGCATTGCCGGCGCTCTGGACGGAGCGGGCGCTGATCTCGGTGGTGGCGGCGGAGAGGGTCTCAGCGCCCTGGGCGACCGATTGGAGGACGGCGCGCATGGCGGCGACGCTGGTGTTGAGGGCGGCAGAGAGGCGGCCAATTTCGTCGCAACCGGCTTCGTCGACGCTGACGGTCAGGTCTTTTTCGGCGACCCGCTCCAGAGCGGTTGTGGCCGCCTCGAGCGGCGGGGCAATGAGGCGGGTGAGGAGGATGCCGGTGAGTGCGCAGAGCAGGGCGATCAGCAGGGTGACGCCGGCGTTGATCCAGGTGGAGCGGCTGCTGGCAGTGGTGACTGTCGAGCTCTTCTCCATGCCGAGGTTCGCATAGCCCAGGAATCCATTGTTTGCCGCCCCCAGGGCTTCTGCCAGCGATGCCGCGACGGCGTCTGACGAAAGAAGGGCCAACGCATTGCCGGTCTTGCCGGCGGCCAGCAGACTGATGCCGCGATCGCTGGCATCCTGATAAGCCTTGATGGATTCCATGAACTTCTCGTAGTGGCCGCGCTCTCCTGGGATGATGAGTGGCTCCATCGCCCTCAGCTCATCCTGGTATTCGGCGATGGCCTTCTGGCGCTTGGCGCTGTGATCCGCCGAACATGCAGGCGTCTTGCAGAGCATCATCTCGAGAACCTCCCGGCGTTCAACATTGACATCAGTGCGGATCTCGCCGATGTGAATCAGCGAGGGAAGGCTGCTCCCACTTACCGACGCAGTGTCTGAGTGGATGCCGCGGAGGCTGACAAACGTGTAGACGCCCAGCAGAATGCAGAGACCGCAGACGATGCCGAATGCGGCGGTGAGCTTGCGGGAGATGGGGAGATTGCGGATCATTGACATGCCAACAGCCCTCTCTGAATAGATTCCTCAGATTCATCGGCGGAACCAGGCTGAACTTGAGTACTTTGGTTTCGAATCTCGAAGCAAGAGATCGGGAGCTGGGAGCGGCTGGGGCCGGTCGTCCCGGCGCGCATTTCCGCTTGCTCAAATTGAAGTAAATCGATATTCTTGGGGCCGTTCAGGTCTCCCGGCGGGAGGCGTGGCGGAAATGAGGATGGCCATGCGCGGATTGCGGTTGATGGTGCGGCGCAGGTTTGTAGCGCTGGCTCTGGTTCTTGTTGTTTGCCCGGCTCTGTGCCGGCTGGTGGCGCAAACGGCGCCTGCCGCTCCGCCGGCTGCTCAACAGGCCACTCCGGCGGCGGCTCAGGCCCCTGCGGCGGCGACCCCGGCGGCTCCGCCGCGGTTTACGCCCACGCCGGAGATGCTGGCGATTCAGGCGGCATCGGAGAAGGACCATCAGCGAATGATGGACCTGCTGGGGATCAAGGAGTTGCGGCGGGGGGCCGATGGGGACGCCAAATCGCCTTATGCGGCCAACTACGACGAGTCGAAGGCGGACGTTTATCCCAACCTGCCCGACCCGCTGCTGCTCAAGAACAGCAAGAAGGTGACCTCGGCGAAGGTTTGGTGGACGAAACGCCGTCCGGAGATCGTGGAGGACTTCGAGCGGGAGATCTACGGGCGGGTTCCCGCGAATCTGCCCAAGGTGACGTGGGAGGTGGTGAGCACCACGGCGGAAAAGAACGGGGACGTTCCGGTGGTGACCAAGAAGCTGCTGGGACACGTGGACAACTCGTCGTACCCGGCGATCAAGGTGGATATCGACCTTACGCTGAGCACGCCGGCCAACGGCACCGGGCCGGTTCCGGTGATCATGGAGTTCGGTTTCAGCCGGGAGTTCATGGCGCAGATGGCCAGACGCTTTCCTCAGTTTGCCGCCGGAGCTGCAGGGCAGGGGCCGACATGGCAGCAACAAGTGCTTGCCAAAGGTTGGGGTTATGCGGAGCTGATTCCGACCAGCTACCAGGCGGACAACGGCGCCGGGCTGAAGGAGGGCATTATTGGATTGATGAACAAGGGGCAGCCGCGCAGGGTGGACGACTGGGGCACGCTGCGCGCCTGGGCCTGGGGCGCGAGCCGGGCGCTGGACTACTTTGAGACCGACAAAGCGGTGGATGCGAAGCAGGTGGGGCTGGAGGGTCATTCACGCTACGGGAAGGCGACGCTGGTGACGATGGCCTTTGAGCCGCGGCTGGCGATTGCCTACGTGAGTTCGAGCGGGGAGGGCGGCGCGAAACTTTACCGGCACATCTTTGGCGAGCAGGTGGGAAACGTGGCGGGAACGCAGGAATACCACTGGATGGCGGGGAACTTCTTAAAGTACGCGGGGCCGCTGACACCGGGCGACCTGCCGGTGGATGCGCACGAGCTGATTGCACTTTGCGCGCCGAGGCCGGTGTTCATCTCCGGCGGAGCGACCGATGGGGACGGATGGGTGGACGCCAAGGGGATGTTCCTGGCGGCGGCGGGCGCGGGGCCGGTGTACAAGCTGCTGGGCAAGAAGGACATGGGGACCACGGAGTTTCCGCCCATGGAGACAACGCTGACGGATGGGGACGTGGCGTTCCGGCAGCATTCTGGCGGGCATACACCGGGGCCGAACTGGCCGACGTTCCTGGCGTTTGCGAGCCGGTATCTGCACGGCCCGCCCGTGGCCGCGGCGGCTGGCGGGGCAACGCCGGCTCCGGTGCACCTGACGGCAGAGGAGGATCACCAGCGGATGCTGGGACTGCTGGGCATCAAGGAACTGCGACCGGGGGTGGCGAACGACGCGAACTCGCCGCACGCGGCCAATTATGACGAGTCGAAGGCTAACGTGTACCCCAATTTGCCCGACCCGCTGGTATTGAAGAACGGGCAGCGGGTGACGACGGCGGAGGCCTGGTGGAAGGAGCGGCGGCCGGAGATCGTGGCGGATTACGACAGCGAGATTCTGGGCCGCGCTCCGGCAGGTCTTCCCAGCGTGAGCTGGGAGGTGGTGAGCACGACGCCGGAGACGATCGGCAATGTGCCGGTGGTGACCAAGCGGCTGGCGGGGCATGTGGACAACTCGGCCTACCCACAGATGGCGGTCACCATCGATGCGACACTAACGACGCCGGGCCATGCGGCGGGACCGGTTCCGGTGATTATGGAGTTGGCTTTCGCAGGGGAGTTCAAGGCGTCGCTTCGCAGGCCGGTGTCCGACGCGAGTTCGGGCGCGCCGGGCGACTATGGGCAGGCGTGGGAGCACATGGTTCTGGAGCGGGGGTGGGGTTTCGCGGTGCTGTCTCCGACGAGCTTCCAGGCGGATGACGGAGCGGGGCTGACGGAAGGGATCATCGGGTTGATGAACAAGGGGCAGCCGCGCAGCCTGGACGACTGGGGCGCGATGCGGGCCTGGGCGTGGGGCGCGAGCCGGCTGCTGGACTACCTGGAGACGGACAAGAGCGTGGATGCGAAACAGGTAGGGATTGAAGGGCACTCGCGGTTTGGCAAGACGGCGCTGGTGGCCATGGCGTACGACCCGCGGTTCGCGGTGCTGTACAGCAGTTCCTCGGGCGAGGGCGGAGCGAAGCTTTACCGGCACATTTTTGGAGAACAATTGCCCAATGTGGCCTCGACCAGCCTTTACCACTGGTTTGGGGGGAATTTCCTGAAATATGCGGGGCCACTGACGGCCGCGGACCTGCCGGTGGATAATCATGAACTGATTGCGCTATGCGCCCCGCGGCCGGTGTTTATCGGTGCGGGAGCGAGCACCGGAGATGGATATGCCAACCCAAAGGGGGACGCATGGGCGGACGCGCGGGGGATGTTCCTGGCGGAGGTTGCAGCGGGACCGGTGTACCGGCTGCTGGGCAAGAAAGACCTGGGGACGAGCGATTTTCCGCCTATCGAGACGGCGCTGATCGATGGGGATCTGGGGTTCCGGCAGCACTCCGGGGGGCACACGCCAGCGCCGAACTGGCCGGCGTTTCTGGAGTTTGGGTGCCATTATCTGCATGCGCCGGGAAGGAGTCCGGCTTCGGGTTCGGCTGCACATTGACGGCGGACTGGCTGGGCCGTAGGCTCATAGCATGGAATTCAAGGTAGTTGAGCTGGAGCGGGAAGCGATCGAGTTCGACGTGGAACTGGCTCCGGGAGCGGTGGATCTGGGTGAGGAGGCCGAGCAGGTTGGGCAACTGGCCTCGGCGGGGCGGGCGGAGGTGCTGCATGAGCACCGCGGACCCAGGGATATTGTGGAAGACATCCGGTTGAGGGGGCGGTTTGCGGGGCATTTCCAGGTTCCGTGCGCGCGATGCGTGGAGCCGGTGGAGATTCCGCTGGAGGCCGATTTCGACCTTATCTTCCGGCCGGCGAGAGCGGATTCCGAGGCGCCGGAACGGTCGATTACAGCGCCGGAGACGGAAATCGGGTATTATCAAAAGGACAGTCTGTTGCTTGAAGATGTGCTGCGTGAGCAGGTGCTTTTGTCCCTGCCGGTCAGGAAGCTTTGCAAGCCTGACTGCAAGGGACTTTGCCCGCGCTGCGGTGAGAACCGCAACAGCCAGGCTTGCTCCTGCGAAGAGGGTCCGAGCGACCCCCGCTGGGAAGCGCTGGCTGGGCTCCGCGGCCGGATCAAGTCCTGAGCATAACCCCCAGAGATTGAGGGTGTTGAAGCCCAAGCCGGAAGACAGCCATGGTCCACGTGCGACCGGGAGCCGGAGGGGAGTTGAAGCGGGCTTCAGACACGAAAGGAATTGTTGTCATGCCAAATCCGAAAAGGCGCCACTCGACGCGCCGGACCGCCAATCGCCGCTCCCACGACTTTCTGACCGCCGTGGGACTCTCCGAGTGCCCGAACTGTCACGAGAAGAAGCTGCCCCATCGCGCCTGTCCCAAATGCGGGGCGTACAAGGGCCGTGCAGTTCTGGACATCAAGGAAGCAGCCAAGTAGACTGAGCACCGATGCTCATCGATATAGCGCTCGACGCCGTAGGTTCCGACAAAGCTCCAGAGCCAGAGATCCGGGGGGCGATCCTCGCCTGCCGGAGTTTGCCTGTGCGGGTCCATCTGATTGGACCCGAGGGGGAGCTGCGCGATCTTCTCGACGAGCATCTTGAGAACGAGGATTTGCCCATCGTGATCCACCACGCCTCAGAACGGATTGGCATGGAGGAGAAGGCGGCGCACGCGGTGCGGACCAAGAAGGACAGCTCGATGCGCGTGGGGCTGAAGCTGGTGCGCGAGGGCAAGGCGGCGGGATTTGTGACCGCGGGCAATACCGGCGCGGCGATGGCCACGGCCAAGATGGTGCTGGGCGCGCTGCCGGGCGTCGACCGGCCGGCGCTGGCGACGCCCATGCCCAGTTCTACTGGAAATCCGTGTGTGTTGCTGGATGTGGGCGCCAATGTGGACTGCAAGGCGCATAACCTGGAGCAGTTTGCGGTGATGGGCGAAATGTATGCCCGGAGTGTGCTGAAGATCGACAAGCCGCGCGTGGGGCTGCTCTCGATCGGCGAGGAAGAGACCAAGGGCAACGAGCTGACCCGCGAAGCCTTTCCGCTGCTCAAGGCGCTGCCTATCAATTTCATCGGCAACGTGGAGGGGCGCGACATCTTCAGCGGCCAGGCGGACGTGATTGTGTGCGACGGCTTTGTCGGCAACGTGGCGCTGAAGACCAGCGAGGGAGTGGGCCGCTTTGTGCGCGACGTTCTGCGCGAGTCGCTTACGCGCACGGTGACCGCCCAGGTGGGAGCGCTGCTGTCGCGGCGGGCCTTCAACGACTTCCGCCGCCGCCTGGATTACAGAGAGTATGGCGGAGCGCAACTGCTGGGGGTTCGCGGGGTGTGTATCATCGGCCACGGCTCCTCGAACGACGTGGCTATCTACAACGGGATTCGCGTGGCCTACGAGTTTGCCAAGGCAGGCACCAACGCGCGCATCGAGCACGAGTTTGCCAGCCGTCCGAAACGCAGCCCGGCGGGTCCTGAGACCAGCGCCGAAGGGACGATCCAGTAGGGCCCGATGCCTGCCGATTCCAGCCAGACTTTTCCGTTCGATGCAAGCGTGCTCGATCAGTTGGCCTGTCCGGCCTGCCTGGGTGCATTGCGGCTGGATGGGAACCGCCTGGTCTGCGCAGGCTGTGGACGCGGCTATCCGATTGTGGATGGGATTCCGGTGCTGATTGCAGAGCGGGCAGAGGCTCGGGCTGATACAGCGCAGCGATGATTGCCTTGGCCCACCATCGCCAAAACTTCGCCCTTGGGGACTCAAGACTACCGGAACGATGGCGGGCGGTCCGCGATTGCGTGGCCGCGTTCCTTGTTGGGCAGTGGGCCCATGGAGAACTCAAGGCGGGTTGTGCCGGAGTGCAATTTGGCGATGGGCAGCCATGAGTTGGAGTAGACCGCGCCTTCGAGCGAGACCTTCTGAACGTAGATGCCACTGCCCTGGCGGCTGACAATCAGCGTACGGCCGCCGGCGAGGCGCAGGACTACCTTGTCGAACATGGGGGCTCCCAAAACCACGCCGCCCACGCCCGGCACCGCGGGGTAGAAGCCGAGTGCATTCCAGACATATACACCGGAGGTTGCGCCGAGATCGTCGTTGCCGGGAATGCCGTCGGGGGTGGTCTTGAAGGTTTCCTTTGCGATGCGCGTGACCACGTCCTGCGTCTTCCACGGCATGCCGGCGAAGACGTAAGCGTAGGGGGTGACGAAGTCGGGTTCGTTCTCCATGTTGAAGCAGGGCTCGGCCCAGCACCTGAGCTTCAAGAAGAACTTGTCGAGGCGCGGCGCCACTTTATCGTCACCGCCGATGGCGGCGAACAGCGCCGGATAGTCGAACGGAATCATGAAGGTGTACTGATAGGTGTTGCCCTCTTCGAAGCCGTCCTGGTCGGTGCTTTCGGGCTGGTCAGGGCGCTTGGGAAGCGACCGGTCGGCGTCGAATCCAGGCAGCCATGCTCCGTCGCTCGTGCGCGGGCGAATCCAGCCTGTCTCGGGGTCGAGAAGGTTTTTCCAGTTCTCTGATTGTCTGAGGAAGGATTGGTACTCGGCCTCGTGGCCTGTGCTCCTGGCGAATTGCGCAATGGCGAAGTCGTCGTTGGCGTATTCGAGTGTGCGCGACGCTGCAGTGCTGTCTTTCTCCACGGGCACGTAGCCGAGTTTGCGGTACTCCTCAAGGAAGGGCCGCTCGGCTTTGTTGTGCGGTCCCAGGCCGGGCTCGGTTCCGGCTTTCACCATGTACCTGAGGGCGGTATCGACGTCGAAGTTGTGGGCTCCAAATGCATAGGATGAGGCAAGCAGAATGACAGGCGAATCGCCACCCATGACATAGGTCACATCGTCGGCCGCGGGCCAGCGCGGATACCATCCGCTTTGCACCGCGTCGTTGACCAGAGACTGCATCATGTCGCTCTCGCGCGCGGGATCGAGGAGGGCCTGCAATTGCACGGTGTTGCGATAGATGTCCCAATCGGAGAAGTTGGCGTACTGCGCGCTCTGCTTCGATCCGGCGAGAGAATGCACCGTGCCGTCGAAGCCGGAGTAATTGCCGTCCTGGTCGCTGAAGAGCGTGGGAGAGAGCAGGGAGTGATACAGGCCGGTATAGAAAATGGTGCGCTGATCGGCTGTTCCGCCTTCCACCGCGACGCGGTCAAGCAAATCGCTCCAGGTGTGGCGCGCCCTGGAATGAATCCCGTCGAAGTCCCAGGCGGCTATTTCGCTTTGGAGATTCCCGGTGGCCCCGGCTTCGCTCACAAACGAAGCGCCGACCTTGAGCAGGACTTCATGCTCGCTGCCGAAGTCGAGCCATGCGCCGGTGTGCTTGCCCTCGGCCGTCCTGCCGTTGCTGGAGATGGTATCGTCCTGCCAGAGCTTCGAGGTCTTGAAAGGCCTGTTGAATTGGCCTGCGACGTAGAGCTTGTAATGCGAATCCGACCCGCAGAAGCCGCCTGCGTTCACAGAGCCGGCAAAGGAGTCGCCGGTCTTGAGTTCGATCCGGTTGCCATAAACGCTCTGGTCGGGCCGCGCTGCCGCCTTGTCGGGCTGAGTGTTGGCGCTCGATCCGGCGTTCACCAGCAGGCGCGAGCTTGCTCCTTCAGGAAAGATGAAGCGGGCGATGCCGGAGCGCTCGGCAACCGTAATCTCAACGCGAATGCCGTTGGCGAGGGTCACCGCGTAGTAGCCGGGATGCGCTTCTTCCTTGCTGTGGTCAAAGGCCGCGGCATAGGGGGCAAAGCCAGAGCCCGGACTTGCGGACAGCTCGGCGGTGGTGGGGAGTACGGCAAAGTCGCCATAGAGCGCGCATCCCGCGCCGCTGATATGGGTCAGACCAAATCCCAGGATCTGTTTTTCTTTGTAGAGGTACCAGGCATCCTTGTTGGTGTCGGGACTCCACTGCACCATGCCGAAGGGCAGTGTGGCGCCCGGGAAGGTGTTGCCGCCTCCATCCGTGCCAATGATGGGATCGACTGCGTCGTATGGAGCGGAGGGAGACTGCGCAATGCAGGCTGCGCCGGCGAGCAGGGAGATAGGAATCAGAGCAATGGATAGGGCTGAACCAAGCGGCATGATTGGGTCCTCCGATGGAGAAGTCGATAACAGGGAACCGACTTCCACAAACACACCATCTTATACCGGTCCGTGCGTCGAAGGCGTTTGCGGGTCCGATTGCATGCCGGTGCGCGAAGAAGCACCACGGCATCAAAAGGGGATGTTTGCCTTCAAGAGTTGCGTGCAGGATCGGCGCTCGCTCCACCCAAGCGACGAAGACGCCACCGCGGCGGGATGGGGGCCCGGGCTTGAGTGCAGTGGTTCCGGGATACGTCTTCCCTGGCTTTGCTATAGCGCCAGGGCCGGCGCATTTTAATTCCTCAACAAGCTCCAAGCAGAAAAGGTAGTTGCCTTTGCCATTGTTTGTCCCTCCGAAAGCAATCGCCTGCGAGAGAATCGCGGCACAGACTATAGCGCAGCGAAGTTTAGATGCGTCGGTCCTGTCTATAGCGCCCGATTTCGCTTGAAGAGGTTGGTCAGCTCGGACATGTACAGAGTGTCGGCGGTGAAGGTGAAGGTTCCGTGATCGAGAACTTCGCGGGCGGCGTTGAAGAAAGCCGTCATGGCGGCCCGGCTGAAGCCCGAGCCGATGCTGACCCGGCGAACTCCCAGAGCCCCGAGGTCACGGACCGAGAGCAGAGGCGCTCCTTTGATTCCCATCAGCACGTTGACGGGCTTGCCGAGCGACGAACAGACGGCCCGAATGTCCTCCGGCCGCGCGATTCCAGGGGCATACAGGACCTTGGCGCCGGCGGCTTCAAAGGCCTGCAGCCGGCGGATGGTGTCGTCCAGATCGGGGCGGTCGTGGAGATAGTTTTCCGCCCGGGCAATCAACATGAAGGGGAACGGTAAAGCACGGGCGGCGCTTGCGGCAGCTGCGATCCGTTCCACGGCGTGATGGAAGTCGTAGATAGGATGCGCGGGGTCGCCAGTCGCGTCCTCGATCGACCCTCCCACGAGGCCAGCCGCCTCCGCGGCCAGGCGAATTGTCTCCGCGGCCGCTTCCGGAGTGTGCCCATAGCCGTTTTCAAGATCGGCGGCAACAGGAAGCGAAGTGGCGTCCACAATGGATCGGGCGTTGGTCAGGGCCTCGTCCCGGCTCACGCTCGCGGTACCATCGCGCCGGCCCAGAGTAAAGGCGAGCCCGGCGCTGGTGGTGGATAGAGCGGAGAATCCGAGACCGGTGAGCATGCGGGCGGTTCCCGCGTCCCATGGGTTGGCCGCGACAAAGATTTCGGGGCGCTGGTGGAGGGCCTGGAACTACGCGGCTTTCTCGGCTTGAGTCGGCAAGGGGGTCTCCTCCGATCGGCAGACCTGGGAATATTCTATCGGCGGTGATGAAAGGGGAGCACGATCATCATGGCGAAGCCGATGGCCGCGATGATGGCAAGGGCGATGAGGCTGTAGATGAGCGTGAGGCTCGGACCCTGGGAGGGTTTGTCCGCAGGATCGGTTTCGGAAACTGCGGGTTGGCGCGCGGGATCACTCATATTTCAAGGACTCCACGGGGTCCATCTGGGCGGCGCGGGTGGCGGGCACGGTGCCGAAGATTACACCCACCAGCATGGCCGAGGTGAGGGCAATCACGACGGACCAGGGCGAGACCGGTATGGCGTAGTCGGTGAAGAAGCGGACGGACAGCGGCAAGGACAGCCCCACAATCGTCCCGACGATCCCCCCGGTGAGTGAGATGATGATCGCCTCGGCAAGAAACTGGAGTTTGATTTCACGGTAGGTGGCGCCCAAGGCCTTGCGGATGCCGATCTCGCGAACGCGGGCGCGGACGGTGGCCAGCATGATGTTCATGATGCCCACGCCGCCTACCGCCAGGGTGACGCAGGCCACGGCCACCAGCAGCCAGGTAAGCGCGTCGGCAATCTCCCCGGCGACCGTCAGATACTCCTTGAGGGTCTGCGTATTGTAGATCGAGTCGGCCCGGTGGCGTGCCTGGACGATGCGCTTGATCTCTTTTGCGGCGTCGGTCACCTCGTCCATAGTGCGCATGGAAAAGTAAATCTGCTTCACGTTTTCCGATCCGGCGAAGTAGCGGCCCACCGAATAGGGAATCAGGATGGTCTGGTCCTGGATCTCCGAGTTGCCGAAGTCGGTCACGGCCTCTCTGAAGACTCCAATGATGGTGAAGGGGATGCCGAGAATCTCGAATGTCTGGCCGACCGCCGCGTCGGAGCTGCCGAACCGTTCCCTGGCGAAGAGTTCGGTGACCACGGCACACTTGATGTGAGCTGAGTCGTCCTCGTCGTCGAAGAAACGGCCCACCGGCACGAGCAGGTTGCGGATGTTCTGGTACTGCGGGCTTACGCCCAGCACCAGCGTATCTTTCACCACGCCGCCGCCAAAACTGATGCGGTCGTGCATCTCCAGGACGGGCGAGGAGTACATGACGCCAGGCAACTGGGCCAGTACAGCCTTTTCGTCGTCGCGGGTGAGGGAGTCATTGTAGAGCACGCGCTCGGCTGCAGTGGCGCCGCCGCCGGCGTATTCCAGCTCGACGGAGTTGGTCTCGATCTTCTGGAGTTCCTGGAGGATGTATTGCTTGCCGGTCATGCCAATGGTGATGACCAGGATGACCGAGGCAGTGCCGATGACCATGCCCAGCGCAGTGAGCGCAAAGCGCATCTTGCTGGCGCGGAAGCTATCCATGGCCAGCTTCAGCGTCTCGCTCAGAAGCATGGTGCGGCGGGCGCTGAGGAGCGTCTGCTGGAAGGCGTGTTGGCGGGCCTGGTCGACTGGATTCATGGGTTCCTATGAGGAAGATGCGCGAAGATGTCCTGCGGCTTCCAGAATCGGCGCGTGGAGATAAAATCTCTTTGCGGAATTCCTACTTGCCGGCATAGGCTTCCAGCCACTTGAGCTCCTCGCGCAGCTTTATGTAACCGTGCCAGGGGTTCTTTGGCAGCCCATGCCCTTCGCCGGGAAAGACGAGAAAGCTGTGCGGGATGCCCAACTGCTGAAAGGCCCGCTCCATGGTGACCCCCTCCAGATAGCTTACGCGTATATCCGCCCCACCCTGAACCAGGTGGGTGGGGGTCTTGACCTTGTCGAAGCGAAACAGCGCGGCCTCGCTCTGATAAAGGCCTGGGTTTTCCCACGGCTGGCCGCCCAGGTACCAGGCGTCGTCCCAGGTCTCGTCGTCGTTGCCCCAGTTGGCGGCGTGCTCCACGGCTCCAGCGCCAGTGACGGCAGCCTTGAAGCGGGTGGTCTGGGTGATGAGCCAGTTGGTCATGTAGCCGCCGTAGCTATAGCCGCCGATGGCCAGGTGATCGGGGTCGGCAAGGCCCTCCTTGACCAGCGCGGCAACACCGGCCAAAATATCGCGGCCGGGCGTGGAGACGAGATGAGGGGCGATCTCAAGCATGAAGTCGTCGCCGTAGCCCGCGGAGCCGCGGTAGTTGGGGCGGAAGACCAGCCAGCCATTGGCGGCGGCCAGCGTGGCCCAGTCGTACCAGTCGGCTCCGAAGTGGTCGCCGTCGGCGTCGGCAGGGCCGCCGTGGATGAGCGTGAACATGC
>DASWZM010000416.1:0-10868 GCA_036404455.1 Occallatibacter sp.
TGGGTGCCTGGGCATGGAGGGGCGCGACCGCGAGGGCTAAAGGCGCGAGGGCGAAGAAGGCGCGGATTGCCGCTTGCCGGAAGACAAAATGGGGCGCTCGATTCACTGCCATCATTCTCTCAGATGAGGCGGCCGCCGGGAGGATTCCGGTTGTGGGCGGAAAGACTGGGTAAACTGCCCGGCATCAAGCTTCAATGCCTTGAAAGCCGAGTTGCCGGGCTGCGTCGAGGAGTTGCGCGTCTCCGGAGATGACGGCGCGAGCACGAGGACGGCCCCCGCACCAGGCCAGGGCGGCGGCAAGTTGCAGGGCGTCCGCGGCTTTCATCGGGAACCGATCGATCAGGCGCTCAGCTTGGCTGCGCAGTTCGTCGGTGGGGAGTAATTCCTGCCAGTTGCTTCGCAATTCATCGAGAGCGACCTGAGCCTGGACGCGCCCTGTAGACGTGAGTCGGCCCATCCTGAGCAGACGGGTGAAGGCACTGCGGATTTCAACGGGTGCGGCCCACCAAACGAATATTCCGTACCGCGTGCACAGTGCCTTCGCGCTGGGGGTCGACTGCTGCCAGATACAAAGGGGAACCAACGAGCTTGAGTCCCAAAAGGCGGGCTCCATTTAGCGCTCGCCCCTGACCCAATCCATCGCTTCCTTGACGGCCTCATCGGAAACATTGGGCCGGGGGAGAGCCCAAAACGCATCCCAGTCGATGGGCCTGGGGTCTTTGGGCGGCTTGAGGATTCCCGCAGCAATGAGCCGCGCCTCCTCAGCGTTGTAATCCTCGGGCGGTTCAAGGGGCAGGATGCGGGCAATGGGGACATTCCGGTCGCAGACGACGACCTCTTCGCCGTTGCGGACGAACTTGAGGTAGGCGCTGAGCTGGTTCTTGAGGACGCCGATGTTGGCGGTGCGGATGGGAAAACTCTAGCACAACTTGGCTAAGTTAGCTGTGTTTGATCTTCCATTACACCATCGCGCGTTCCTTTACGGCCAGGTATTGATTCAGGACGGAGGAGGTGAGTGCTTCGGGGTTGAGGTCGAGGGTGAGGGCGCCGTGCTCGTGGAGGCGGGCGAGGAGGAGTTCGCGGCGGGCGGCCATCTCCTGGGCGGCGGCGGCGCGGAACATCTGCTCCACATTTTTGGGCCGGGCCTGGGCGATGAGGTCCACCTCCGGCTGAGCCATAGCGACAAACAGGAGCACGTGGCGGCGCAGCAGTTGCATGGCCCCGTCGATAACCTCCGGGCGCATGGCGGTCTCGGCCAAGTCGGTGACCCACAGGATGAGCGAGCGGCGGGGCTGCAGGCGGTTGAGGGTGGCGGTGGCGCGCAGGTGGTCGGCTTCGCCGGATTCGGCGTGGACCTGGGCCAGCGACTCGATCAACTGGCGCAGGTGAGCCGCGCCGCGGCCTGGCAGGAGGCGCTGCTGGATGCTCTGGCCATAGGCCAAGAGACCGACCCGGTCGCCGGAGAAGAGCGCCAGTTGGGCTAAAGCGACGGCGGTGGTGCAGGCGTGGTCGAGTTTGGAGTGGACGCGCGCGCCTGTTTGGGAAACCGGCAAGGCAGTCTTGCCGGTGGCAGCCGCCAGGGCCACCCGCGACCGCATCAGCCGCCCGCAGTCGAGGACGATCCAGACGGCCTGGCTGCGTTCGGTCTGATACTGGCGGGTGATGAGGCCGCCGCGGCGGGCCGTGGCCGTCCAGCAGATGTCGCGCAGGTCGTCGCCCTCGCGGTACTCGCGCAGGCTCTCGAAGTCGCGCCCCAGGCCCCGGAGCCGCGCCTGGCGCAGTTGCAGGTCGATCTGCCGGCTGCGCGCCAGAAAAATCTCCTGTTCCTCGCCGGTGCGCAGGGCCGGGTAGACCCGCACCGGCTGCGTGAGCGGGGCTCGGGCCCAGCGCTCGGCCAGGCCCATCCCGGACCGGTAACGCACATAGAGCCAGCCGGTCTCCCAGTCGCCGCGCTCCTGGGGTTCCACGCGGTAGCGCAAGCTGGTCGGCACGTTCGGGAATGCGGCAAGGCGGAGCGTGGCAGGCTGAGCCACCAGAGCCGGGGGCAGATCGTCCACCAAACGGCACTCGACGATCGTCTGGCCATGATTTTCGATGGTCAGCTCAATCTCGGTCTCCGAGTCGAGGGCCGGGGCGTTGGACCAGGAGCGGCCGGCAATCAGCTGTGCGGGACGTGGCAGACGGAGGCCGTCGAGCAGCGCGGCAATCAGCGCCAGAGAGACCCAGGCCGGCATGGCGTAGGCCAGACGGCCGTCCCAGAAACCCGGAATAAGCCACAGGAAGCCCACCGTGAGCAGGGCAATGCTGCGCGGCGTGAGGCCGAAGGCCCAGCGGCGGCGGCGTTGGCAAGCTGCGCGGATGGGGCCGGGATGGAGGGAGGGAGAAATCATTGGGCATCAATCGGCAGATCGAGCGCCATGGCAAGGGACCGGTTCAGACGCCGGATTTTAGTAGCCGAAAGGGTTCCAACAAAGTCGGTGAGTATCGATTTGTCAAAACTTACAAGGTTGTCGCAGTGAATCCAACTCTCATGCTTGAGGCCCTCCTCGGGGCCCACAGCAACCTGCGTCGCGAGACCTAGGCCCTCGGTATAAATGCCCGCGCAGATAACAGTGGAATAGCGTGACTCGATCAGCTTCTGCCGGCTCACAACCACATACACCCGCTGCCGCTTCGGGTCGCCCGGCGGCTTGGGTACGCGGTAAAGTTCGCCCCGATTCATTGCTTTTCCTTAGGAGGAACAACGTCTCAGATTGGCCATTGTGGTTATGGAATCATGAGGCCAGCGAGGCGTCGCTTTCCCGGTCTTTGATGAGGTCGAAATAGAAGGCATCCTGGTCTTCCAGCACTTCCTTCGCTTCGGCGTTCAGCCTGTCAGCCGCCGCGTTGATGAGTTCCAGGTCCCGCTGCTGAATCGCCTCTCGTTCCACTTCCCGAAGATGCTCGCTAAGCACTTTCTCGATGAAGGCCGAGCGAGAGGCGCCTTCGCCGATCAGCTTGTCGATCTTGACGAGCAGAGGAACGGAGAGGGTGATCGATGTCTTGGCCTTCATTCTTACCTCCATACCACCTTCATACTACCTTCAATACTACTCTCATACTACTTTTTCTTCAGCTATCTGTTCATTGCCGCGGCACCGGCACGGCGGCAATCACGTCGGCCAGCACGCGGTCGGCGTCGAAGCCCTCCAGTTCGGCCTCGGGCTTGAGAATTACGCGATGGCGCAGCACCGGCTGCACGGCGCGCTTGACGTCGTCGGGCACCAGGTAGTCGCGGCCGTCAAACGCAGCCGCCGCCTGGGCCACCAGCATGATGCTCAGCGCGGCGCGGGGGCTGGCGCCCAACAGTAGCGTAGGCCATTCGCGGGTGCGGCGGGCCAGCGCCAGGATGTAGGTATACAGCTCCGGCTCGATGCGGATGGAGCGGACCTCGGCGCGCGAGGCGGCCAGCAGCCCCTCAGGGACGGGAACGATGGAGGCATCTTCGAGCAGGCCGGCGCCCGATCCGGCGTGATGCATCTCGATAATCTGCAACTCCTCCCGCTCACTGGGGTAAGCCACGCGAATCTTCAGCAGAAACCGGTCCAACTGCGCCTCAGGCAAGGGATATGTGCCCTCAAAATCCACCGGATTCTGGGTGGCGAAGACCGTAAACCACCCCGGCAGCGGACGGCGCACACCGTCGCTGGTTACCTGCCGCTCCTCCATGCATTCGAGAAGAGCGGCCTGCGTTCGGGGCGGCATGCGGTTGATCTCGTCTACAAGAAGCAAGTCGGTGAACACCGGCCCTGCATGGAAGCTGAAGGTTTCTGAGCCGGGGCGCAGGATGGTGGTGCCGAGAATGTCGGCGGGCATGAGGTCGGGCGTGGCCTGTACGCGCTGGAATCCGAGGCCCAGCAGCCGGCCGAGAGCTTTGACAATCAGCGTCTTGGCAATGCCCGGCACACCTTCAAGCAGCGCGTGGCCCTGGCACAGAACGGCGATCAGCACCTCTTCGATCGGCCCTCCCTGGCCGGCGATCACCCGCCCCAGCTCCCCGCGGGCGTGAGCGATCAACTGGTTGGTTGCGCGCAGCGGCTGCGCCTCCCGATTCGCACCCTCGACCGCACCCGCACTCGCAGCCACTTCCGGCTCCCGATTCGGGTTCAGGTTCACGTTTTGACTCGTTTCCTCGCTCATGAGGCCCTTTCCTGCTTTTGGGAATGAATGTCTTCGGATTTCACGGCCCGGCTGGCTGGTTTTGCAGCGGCCTTCATGTTCTCCTGGTGCCAGTAGAGTTTCTGGATCAGCTTGAGCGCCTCCCGCGGGTGCACGGTTTCGCCCCACGCGGCCTCTTCGCAGGCGGCCAGGTCGGCTTCCAGACTGTCAGAGGCTGCGGGGAACCGGCGGCGGATGGCTGATGCCAGTTCCGAGGCACCCAAGGGAGTCCCGCGCCGCCCGTCCGTCGCGGCGGACCGCAAGGTATGGCGCCTGAACCGCTCCCAGGCAATAGCCACGACCGTGGACGCCGCGCCCGCGTTGCGATAAAGCGACCCCAATGCCTCAAGAAACTCGATGGGTGAGGCGCGCGCCGGGGAGGGGAGATCGCGCACCGGCCCGCTGCGGCGGCTGAAGCTGAGCACCACCAGAAGGCCCAGCACCGGCAGGCCGATTTGAAGGATGGTCAACGCCGGCCCGGCGGCGTAGGTCCAGGTGGAGCGGATTTCGCCATGCAGCGACTCGTCCCAGTAGAAGCGGTGCCCGTCGCGCGGCCCCAGCGAGTTCAGCAGCAGGTCCAGATCATGGGCGCGGGCCAGTGAGCCGTTTTCCAGCGGTGTCGAACTGGCCCACCAAACCACGTGCCCCTTGGCCCAGTCGTACTCCACCACCGCCGGCTGCCCAGCACAACTGTACTCGACGCGGTGGGCCGGATTGGCCGCAGCCCAGGTGGCTTCGGGAACCATCCACACCTCGCCCGACCCGGCAAGCGCATCAAGCCCCTCCGGTTCCAGCTCACAGGCCGCAAAGCTGAACTCTTGCGGCGTGTCGCTGGCCTCACCCGGCAAAATGAATCCGCCCCAGAATCCGGTCGACAGCACCCGCCCGCCGCGCTCCAAAATCTGCCGCACCGCCTTGATGTCGCTTCCTTCGCGGGTGTACGGCTCGGCAAAGATGACCACCGTTTCCGGTCCCGCCGTAGCAGCCAGCTCAGCGAGCGGCCGCTCCCAGCGTTCAATCGGATAATTGGAGCGGAGCAGTGTCTCATAGGCCGCACGGGCGCCGTGCTG
Source organism: Occallatibacter sp. (assembly GCA_036404455.1). Taxonomy (GTDB): domain Bacteria; phylum Acidobacteriota; class Terriglobia; order Terriglobales; family Acidobacteriaceae; genus Telmatobacter. The sequence continues at coordinate 5,268 of DASWZM010000416.1, forward strand.
GCCGGAAAAATACGTCGAGGGCAGGGGATTGCTGTTGCTGTTCCCGTTGGGCAGCAGAAAGCCGGTCAGCACCGCCAGCGCCAATGCAATGCCCACACACCAGAGCAGCAGGCGGCGATCGCTGGCGTCGAGCGAGGAGAGAAACCTCATTGCGCACCGCCTCCTGAAGCGCCGGTCCCTGCGATCAGCGCAGCCGCAATCTGCTCGGCCCGCCGGTAGTCGCCCTCTCCGGCTGGCCGGCCGCCGTACCAGACGCGCTCAAAGCTCCCGGTCAGCGTGGCCAGTCCAGCCTTGCGCGGGTCTTCCGGGGCTACCAGCGCCAGATATTCCCGAGGAGTGCGGGCGCGATCGGCCGGCCACAGACGCCGGGATTCCAGCCGCGAAATTGCCGCCCAATAAAGAAAGTGAATGGCCTCACGCCACTTTCCGGCTGCCGCGGCCCTGCGCGCGTCCTCCAGCCACAGTTGCCAGTCGCGGAGGGAAGCGGCTCCGGCGGCCGGGCCTCTGTCCTCAGGCAGCAGGCGGATGCGCCACCTGCGCTCCAGTTGCACCAGCCCCCAAACCAGGCCCAGGCAGACGGCCAGAATGAATCCCCACACGATCGCGCGCCCTATCCAGGCGGAGTGGGCGGCAAGTTTTGCGGCTCTTTCAAACAGCCGGTTGAGCCAGTTGCCAACCTTTTCGAGGACCGTATCTTTCGCTGTCGGGTCCTCCAGGTTGCGGAACTCGCGGCCGGCGAACACCTGCTTCATGGTTTCGCGCTCCCGCGAGTAGGCAGGATTGGCGGCAGGAGCGGCGACTGTCTGGGCCAGGTCGCGGGCCAGGCGGGTCTCGGCGTCCTTCAATAGTTGTGTCGTGGTGGGCCTGGGCGGCAGCGCGCTTTCTTCCTGCCGCGCCGTCCCGGCCACGGGCTTCGCCTCGGGCGCATCGGTGTCTTTGTCCTGGGCCTTTGACAGCAGGACGCGCAGCCATCCGTAGCGGACCAGCCGGCGCCCGGCATTGCCGGCTGCGGTGAGCGGAACATGATCGTCAGGTCCCACCAGCGATGGCTCGCAGGTCTTTTTGTCCCGTGCTTTGGCGCAAGCCTCAACCAGCGCAGTCAGCGCCTGCAGGTGGGCGCGGTACTCGTCCAGCGAAGCCTCATGGGGCTGGCTCGGCGACGGAGGTGCGGGGGCGGCGGGCAACTGTCCGTTGGCGCGAGCCGCCGGCAGGGCCAGAAGCGCAGCCAGCGCAGCGGCAGCGAAGAGAGACCGGGCGGTCAACGCTGAACCTCTTCCGCACCGGCCTGCGCCATCGGCCCGTCGCTTCCGGGCAGAGTACGAGTCGAATTCAGTCCAGCGGCGTCCATCATTCTCTCGATGCCAAAGCCCCTCTTACCGTATGCGCTGATGATAGTGGAAGCCACGGAAGGCGGTAGGGTAAAGGGTTGAGCTCAAACAGGCTCTCCGGCCTGGGCAGGGGCGGGCAGCAGGCCGTCCTTGCGCAGGCGCTGGTCGTGATAGAGCACCGCCAGAGAAGTGGTCAAAGCGGCCCATGTGAGCGCGGTAAATAGAAAGATTGCGCCGAAACCGCAAATCCCCAAACCGCCCAGCCCGATATAGCTCCATGGAGCCACCGGATGAGGGTGCGCCGCCATGGCGATGAACACGCCCATCGCAACGAGAAACATCGCCACAAGTTCGGCAACCAGAAGCACGGCATAAAGGATGGCGTTGACGACAAGCACGACTAGAAAGATGCGACCCTTTGCGCCGCGGGTGAGTTGGAAGCTCCGCTTGATTGCGGCGCCGGCAGTCAGCCGCTCTTCAACGCAGGCCGGGAACGCCAGCGAGAGACGCAGCGCCATCAGTATCCCGTAAACAACGGCCGCAATGAACACCAGGAACGCCCCAAAAACGAGGAAAAGCACTTCCGGGCCGGCGTTTGATGCACCTCGGGCATGCATGCCTGCTCCTATCAGAAGCACTATCTCGATCAGGATGGCTGGAAGAGCGGCGTACACGTAGCAGAGCACCAGCAGCCACAGGTGCCTTCCGGTGCGACGCCAAGCCAGCCCATAGGCCTCGCGGGCGGTGGCTTTGACGCCAAGGTCCAATCTGGTTGCCGCGTAACTTGCGGCCGCCATATAGAGCGAGAAGACGGCGATGATCAGCATAGTGAGCACGGTGAACGACGGGATGAAGATCGCCGGCGTCATGTAGCGAAACATGACGTCAGGCGGGAGCGGTTTGGGGAATTGGCGGATCATCGGAATCCAAATGACCGCCTCCATCGACAGGACGATGAGGATGAGCACCGCGGAGGGAACCGCCGCAATGCCCACAAGCAGCCGGAGGTTCGTGCGCATGAGCCGGTAAGTGCGATCCAGAATCTGGCCGAAGGTCATGGGGGCGAAGGGGATTGGTCGAAAGGGCGTGGAATAAGCGGATTCGTTCATGCAGACTCCTCGGATGGCGCATGCGGTGGGTTGGTTGATGGGTGAGGTTCCGGGTCGCGAGGCGGTTCGGTTGGTGGGATGGCCGGCTCAGGGAGCGACACTGAGCCTGAATGCGAGTCTGGCTGGGAGTGCCCAGCCGGTTCGACCTCCGAAATTGGCTCATCAGGCGGGTAGAGAGCCGGTTCGGCCGGTGCTGCGGCAGGCTCGCTCCCGGCAACAAGGGTGGGCACCGTCAGCCCGGCAGCCTCCATCATCCATTCGATGTCGTAGCCTTCCTTGCGCACCCGCTGGTCATAGTAGAAAAGGGTCAGGCCGGTGGCATACATGGGACCAATGAAGCTGTTGGTCAGGAACCCGATGATCTGCTGCGCCACCTGCACCCACGCCGGCAAGACACCGTGGTGCTTGACCGCTGCCACGATAAAGAAAACCTGAGTCACGGCCACCAATCCGATTTGAATCACCGCCACCAGCAAGGCCAGAACGAAGATGCGCCCGCGCGATCCCCTGCTCAGGTCGATGCTGCGGCGGAGGGCTCTGCGGGCCTTGAGGTTCTCCACCACGGAGGCCGGGACGGCCAGCGAATAACGCAATGCCATCACAATGGCGTAGACGATGGCCAGGATGAGCAGAAGAACAAAGGCCAGGGTAGCGATTGCGAAGATAATCACGGCCTGGGGGTCAGCGCCTGCGCCGCTGTGGGACAATACGCCCCTGGGGCGCACGTAGAAGAAGATCATCCCGAAATAGACACTGTAGATGAGCACAATCGGAAGCCAGATGACGAAGGTGGCGATGGTCATCAGCCACAGGTAGCGGCCCAGGCGCGGCAGGATGCTCTTGTACGCTCCGCGAATCGTGGCCGGTTCACCCAGGTTGACCCAGGCAACGGCCCGGTTGTTTGCCGCCACGGCAGCGCCCGCAAAGATGAACATCAGGGGCAGGATGAGGGCCAGGAAGGCTAGCGTGAGCAAAGGCAGTTGCTTGGTCATGTGCAGCGCCTGCAGCAGCTCCGCCAGTCCGATTTGAAGCAGGTTCATCACCAGGATGAAGCCGGCATAAACAGCAGAGATTCCCGCAAACAGGACAAAGTTGGTCCGGTAAAGCTGGGCGGTGCGATCGAGGATCTCCCCAAGAGTCATAGGGCGGAGGTTGTTTTCCATGCGAGACTCCTCAGATACATGTTATGGACGCTTGCCGGGATACTAGCACCACGACCACGCGGATTTGTACTTCCCAGGTCTCAAAATCGAGACCTGGGGCACCCATTCTGTTCTGATCGACATTTCCAAATCATGCGGTCACGGTCCTAGCACAGGCTGAAAGCCCTCCGCCGTGCGCAGATTACCGGAAAGTTTACTAGCATTTGCAAACAAATAACTTCCGCCGCGACCATGCGGTAAACTGGTGTCCCGCGCGATGAACGGACTTCGCACTTCGGTCAACGATCTCGCCAAATCCTGTGCCCACTCCGCTGATGCCGCGGAGTGGGAGGAGTTTGTGTGCCGTTGCGCGCCTCTGGCTTCGCTGGTGGCCTTGCGCGTCAGCCGGATGTGGGGCAGCTTCCCATCCGCGGCAACGGTGGACGATATCGTGCAGGAGGTCTTTCTGAAGCTTTGCGAGCAGGAGCGCCGCATCCTGCGGGATTTCGAGCCGCGCGGAGACGATTCATTTCTGGGCCTTCTGCGCATGGTATCCGCCTCGGTGGCCAACGACTATTTCCGGCGTCTTTACTCGGCGAAGAGGGGTGGCAACGTGGTAACCACGCCGCTTTTCGAAGAGGAGGCACAATTGCCTGGCGGCACCCAACCGGAGGCGGGAATGCATCGATCCGTCCTTCTTGCGCAACTGGACCAGAAACTTCGCTCGGCGCCGAAAGCCGTGGCCGAACGCGACCGCGCCTTGTTCTGGCTCTATTACATGCAGGGCTTTACGGCGGAAGAGATTGCCCGCCTGACCGCCACCGGACTGACGGCCAAGGGAGTGGAGAGCGCGCTGCGGCGCGTCACGACCTGGCTCCGCGGAGAGATCGAACGGCAAAAATCGGAGGAGTCCCTTGAATCCGGTTAGATTCGGAAATAGTCTCGTGAAAGGAATGTGACGCGAAAACCCGTTAAATAGAGTGCAGAGATGAATAACGATTTGAACCCGGGCGCTGCTTCAGAAAACCCTCCAGACACCTCAGGAGACGCGTTATCGCGTGCGTTCGAGGAACTGATTGGAGGGCGGTGGTTCCGCGCCGGCGCTCCCATCGTGGACCGGGTGAGCGTGCCGACGGCAGGCGCTTGTCCCGAGCCGGGCGAGTGGGCCCTGCTGCTCAGCGGGGAGGCACGTGCGGCGGAATCGGCGGAAGTAGATGTATTGCTGGCGCACGCAGCCGCTTGCCGCACCTGTGCGGGGCGGCTGCGCAGGCTGTCCGCGGATGCCTTGCCGGAGGAGGAGGCTGAGATTGCCAGGCTGGCTTCCGCATCCCGCGATTGGCGGCGCGACCTGGCTTCACACCTTGCCCACACCCCCCATCGCACCCGCTTTGGTGCGGGGCGCAACAAGCTGCCTCGGTTCTACCTGTGGGCAGGAGCCGGAATTGCGGCGTCGCTGTTGATCGTCGCCGTGGTGAGCGTCTGGTGGCGCGCGGCCAATACCCCCGAGCGCCTGCTTGCCGAGGCCTATACCCACTCCCGCATCTTCGAATTGCGGATGCCCGGCGCCGGCTTCGCTGAAGTAACGCCGGGGACCCATCTTCGCGGCAGCGCAACCGGCCGCGAATCGGCCAAGCTGCTTGAGGCGCGCGCCCGCATTGAAAACCACCTCGAGGCCGCGCCCGAGGACCCGCACTGGCTCCAGCTCGAAGCCCGCGCCGATGTTCTCGAAGAAAAATTCGACCCCGCCATCGAGATTCTCGACCGCCTGCTGGCCGCCGGTCCGGTGACCTCGAGCCTGCTGGTGGACGATGCGGCCGCCTACTTCCAGCGTGGCGCCGTCGTTGGCAGCGAGAACGATCGCGCCACGGCTCTTGAATACCTCCGCCACGCCGACGAGTTGGCCCCCGGCGACCCCGTCGTGCTGTTCAATGAGGCCGTGGCCATGGAAGATCGAGGCCAGGTGATGAACGCCGTGGAAACCTGGAACCGCTACCTGCGCTTCGAGCGCGACCCTCGCTGGCT